>JADFVY010000122.1 GCA_015222795.1 Pseudomonadota bacterium
CATGAAGATCATGCCGGTGGAAACCGCCGCGCCCTTGACGCAATCGATGAAACCGTCCAGCCGCAGGCCGCCGCGCCAGAAGGCGATAACCGCCGTGCCGAAGGCGCCGAAGGCCGCCCCTTCCGTCGGATGAAACACGCCGGCGTATATGCCGCCGATCACGATGGCGAAAATCAGGAGCACCGGCCAGGTCTCGACAAGGGCCCGCAGCCGCTCGCTCCGTCCGGCGCGGCGACCGACGGGGCCGGCCTCGGGCCTGACGCGGACATAGATGGAAATGGCGATCACATAACCAAGGGCGGCCAGGAGGCCGGGAATCAACGCGGCCTGAAACATGGTGACGATATTGGCCTCGACCGCGATGGCGAAGATCACCAGCACCACCGAGGGCGGGATCAGGATACCCAGCGTACCGCCCGCCGCCAGCGCGCCGGTCGCCAGGGCGCCGGAATATTTGTAGCGTTTCAGCTCGGGCAGTGCGACCTGGGCCATGGTCGCCGCGGTCGCCAGCGACGAGCCGCAGATCGCCCCGAAACCGGCGCAACCGCCCACCGCCGCCATGGCGACGCCGCCGCGCCGGTGGCCAAGAAAGGTATTCGCGGCCTCGAACAATGCCCGGCTGAGCCCCGCCTTGCTGGCGAACTGGCTCATCAGCAGGAACATCGGCACGACCGACAGATCGTAGTTGGAAAAGGCGTGGTAGACGGACGTCTTGGCATAGCTGAAAAGCGGCATCCAGCCGTTCAGCGACACGTAACCGCCGATGCCGACCGTGATCATCGCGACCGCCACGGGCACGCGAACCGCCAACAGCGCCAGCAGTATCCCGATGCCGGTAAGTGCAATCGCGAAACTGCTCATCGCGGCATCTCGCGGAAATCGCGGAACGCGGTATAGAGGCAGGCCGCCGACAACAGCCCCAGTGCCAGCGCGGCACAAGGGAAAACCGGCCAGACCGGCAAGGCAAGAATGTAGGAAATCTCGCCATATCGATGCATGTCGAGACCACCGTATATCATCCGCCAGGCCAGGCCCCCGGCGATTGCCGCCAGCAACAGGCCGCTGGCCCCGTCGAAGAAGGTCCGCACCCCGCGCGGCGCCCAGGACAGGAAAATATCCACCACCACATTGCCGCGCTGCAGATGGCAATAGGGCAGGAACAGAAACACCGCGATGGCGGTCCCCATGGTCACCAGCTCGTAATCGCCCTGGATGGGTTTACTGAACAGATAACGCCCCACGACGCTGACCACCGTCATTACGGTCAACGCCGACATCAGGAACCCGCCCACGAGAACCAGGACGTAGGAACAGAAATGGAGCGCGCGGCCCACCGGATCGGTCGGCCGCGCGCGTTCAGTCTGGTTTTCGACCATATCCGTCCCTTAAACGAGCGGGGATGCCCGTGGCAACCGTTTACCGGTTCCTATTTTCTGTACTTCGCGATCAGTGCGCGAGCCTCGACGACCAACGCCTGGCCGTCCACGCCCTTGGCCTTCATTTCGCCGACCCAGTGATCGATCACCGGCTGCTCGACGTTGGCGCGCAGCTTGGCGACCTCGGCCTCGGACATGGTGATGATCTCGCCGGACTCCTTGGCCTTGGCGATGCCGGGAAGTTCGGCCGCGTCCCAGATCTCGGCCAGCCAGTCGGACAACGCCGCGCCGGAATTGTCGTCGAAGACCTTCTTCAGATCGTCGGGCAGTTTCGCGTAACTGTCCTTGTTCATCGCGATGATGAAGGTCGTGGTGTTGATGCGCTCGACATCGCCGCCAAGGATGGTGTGGTAATCGACCAGCTCGTTGACCTTGAGCGGAAGCGTCACCTCGAAGGGAATCATCACCGAATCGACCACGCCCTTGGACAGCAGTTCCGGGATCTTGGGCACCGGCGCGCCGATTGGCGTGGCGCCCATGGCCTCGATCATCCAGCCGCCGGTGCGTGTCGGCGTGCGGATTTTCTGGCCCTCAAGGTCGGCCGCCACACGGATCGGCTTGATTGAATGGAACAACTGGCCGGCATGAACGAACATCGCAATAACGTGATAGTCACTGAATTCGTCGCCATTGGTTTCAAGGAACTCGGTCAGCGCCTTGTTGCTGCTTGCCGTGTCCCTGTGCATGAAGGGCAGCTCGAAGACTTCGGTCCTGGTGAAGCGGCCGGGCGTATAGCCGGGCAGGGTCCAGACGATGTCGACGATGCCATCGCGCACCTGATCGATCAGCTGCGGCGGCTTGCCGCCAAGCTGCATGGCCGGATAAACTTCGATCTTGATGCGTCCACCGGACTCTTTCATGACCTTGTCGGCCCACGGCACCAGCATCGTCTTGTGCGACATCGCCACCGGCGGCAGAAAATGATGGAGTTTGAGCGTGAATTCCTGAGCATTCGCGGGACCCGTCAGCGCGGCAACAACGCCGACAACAGCGCCCGCCAAGGCGATTTTCATATTGGGGAACATCATTTTTTCCTCCCTACGGGGTTATGGTTATTGCGGCCACCATTACACGGGCGCCGCGGTTTACGAAAGCATGTTCTCAATGTCTGGCCCCGGCTCCCTCCCGCCGCGCCGCGCCTCGCGAAAGGCGGTCGGCGACTGGCCGGCTTTCTTGGCGAAAAACCTCGTGAAATAGGCCGGATCCGAAAAGCAAAGCGCGTTGGAGACTTCCTTGACCGTCATTGAAGTGTAGATCAGGTTCCGTTTGGCCTCCAGCAGCAACCGCTCGTGGATGACCTCCAGCGCGGAACGCCCCAGCACCTTGCGGCAGATCCGATTCAGATGGGTCGGCGTGATCGCCAGCGCCGAGGCATGGGCCGCCACGGTCCAGTGATCCTTGAAATGCCGGTCGACCCGGCCGCGAAAATTGCGGGCCAGATCGACGCTCTTGTCGGCGATGCTGAGCTGACGTTCGTTCTCGCGCGCGATGGTCCGCGCCAGCATCACGAAGGCCAGCCCCAGATAGCTCTGCAGCGCGCAGACCCGCCCCGCCCCACCGGAGAAAAATTCGCGCGCTATATTGCCGAACAGGGCCTCGACCTCGTTGAATTGCAGCGCGGAGTCTCCCTCTTCGAGGATATGTGGCGTTGCGAGATGCGGCGCCAGTTTGGGCACCATCGCGAGGATGCGCTCCACGGCGCTCTCGGCGATGGTGATTACCATGCCGTCGACGTCGCGCTGGAATTCGTAGCCATGGACCACCATCGGCGGGATCATCACCAGGCAGGGCGAACGCAGGTCCCGCGCGCCGCCTTCCAGCATAATCCGCGCCGAGCCATGGCTCATGAACAGCAACTGGTACAGCGAATCATGCCGGTGCGGACGAATGTTCCAATCGTGAAGGGCGCTGCGCTCGGGGATCGATTCGCAATGCACGAATTCGACGTCCGCCCGCGCGCCGCCCTCACCGTACAGCCTGTAATTCGGTATGTTTACCGTGTTCATTTTTTCTCTCTTACCCGCATCGGGTTTAGCCGGGATGGCGCCGCCAAGGCAATTCGCCGAACGCCATATGTTCCAATTGTGCAAGATAAACTCGCTTCTGTCTATTTTCGCTTCGCCTGAATCACACTAGTGGTCTCCACCCAACGGATGGTACCCATGGGATCGTGTTTCCCGTCTCCCCGGCAGGAGGGCGTGCGCGGGCGATGCTTGCGCATCGTCAAGCGC
>JADFVY010000123.1 GCA_015222795.1 Pseudomonadota bacterium
AGAGCCGATCCGGGTTGATTGGAATCGCCTTTGGCGATCCACCAACCCGGTGAATCGGCTCGCTCTTTGTGGTGTAGAGCGGATTCACGCGATTGATCGTGAGCGCGATCAATCCCGATCCGCTCTAGGCGGGCTGTAAACGGAATACAAAAAGGCCGTTCCCGAGAGGGAGCGGCCTTTTGTTATGCGGTCAGCCCGCGAACCAGGTCGCCAGCAACGGCAGTAGCAGGGAAGTCGCAATGCCGTTCAGCCCCATGGCGAGGCCGGCGAAGGCCCCGGCAAGAGGATGCACCAGGATGGCGCGCGCCGTGCCGATGCCGTGGGATGCGACGCCTATAGCCAGGCCGCGGGCGCGCCAGTCCTTTATTTTAAGCAGGTTCAGCGTGTAGGTCGCCAGCATGGCGCCGGTCATCCCGGTAAGGATCACCAGCACGGCGGTAAGCGAGGGAAGGCCGCCGATCTTCTCGGCGATGCCCATGGCGATCGGGGTGGTCACGGATTTGGGCGCCAGCGACAGCAGGGTCTCGCGCGAGGCGCCCAGCACCCAGCCGATCCCCACCGCGCTTACCGCGGCGGTCAGCGAACCCGCCACAACCGACACCAATATCGCCAGCAGGGACTTGCGCAGTTGCTGGAGCTGCTGGAATAGCGGAATGGCGAGCGCAACCGTTGCGGGTCCCAGCAGAAAATGCACGAACTGGGCGCCCTCGAAATAGGTCAGGTAATCGATGTCCGACAGCTTCAGCAAGGCGACCAGCGCGACCACGGCAATCAATACCGGGTTCACAAGCGGGTTGTACCCGGATTTGCGGTACAGCCAGTAACCGGCCTGATAGGCGACAAGCGTTACCGTCAGACCCAGCAGCGGCGAGGCCGAGAGATAGACCCAGATTTCTTGCAGGTCGCGGGTCATATGCCGTGCCCTCCATCGCCGTCATCGCCGTCATCGCCGCTGTCGCCGCCATTGTCTGAATTGCCGGACAGCCGAACCAGCCAGGACATGACAAGCGCGGTCAACGCGATGGTCAGCAGGGTGCTGGCGACCAGCGCCACCGTGATCGGCAGCCATTCCTCGGCAATCAGCGGCAAATAGAGCATGACACCGACACCGGCGGGCACGAAGAGCAGGGACAGGTGGGAGAGCAGGCCCGTCGCGGTCTGTTCCAGCTCCGCGGGAACTTCCGGCTGGTCGCCGCCGTGCGGGATACGGCGTCGGATCAGCAAACCGATGAACAGCAGCGCCATGCCCACGACCGGCCCCGGCAGGGGCAGGCCGGTGGCCATGGTTATGACTTCGCCGACCAGCTGGCAGGCCAGCAGCAGGGTGATGGCGCCCAGCATGGCGCGGCTCGTTACCCCGTAAAGGCCTGTAGTCCCGTCTGTGCGCGGCCCAGGATCAGGGCGTGGACGTCGTGGGTGCCTTCGTAGGTGTTGACGGCTTCCAGGTTCATGACGTGGCGGATGACGTGATATTCGTCGGAAACCCCGTTGCCGCCATGCATGTCGCGCGAGACCCGGGCGATATCCAGCGACTTGCCGCAATTGTTGCGCTTCATCAGCGAAATCATTTCCGGGGTCGCGCGTCCCTCGTCCATCAGCCGGCCCGGCCGCAGCGCCGCCTGCATGCCGAGTGTGATTTCGGTCTGCATGTCGGCCAGTTTTTTCTGGATCAGCTGGGTGGCGGCCAGCGGACGGCCGAATTGCTTGCGCTCCAGCGTATAGTCGCGCGCCGCGTGCCAGCAGAACTCCGCCGCGCCCATGGCGCCCCAGGCGATGCCGAAGCGCGCCTTGTTCAGGCATCCGAACGGACCCTTCAGCCCCTCGACATTGGGCAGCAGGTTTTCTTCGGGCACGAAAACGTCTTCCATCACGATTTCGCCGGTGATCGAGGCGCGCAGCGAGAATTTGCCCTCGATCTTGGGCGTCGACAGCCCCTCCATGCCGCGTTCCAGGATGAAACCGCGGATCACGTCGTCCTCGGTCTTGGCCCAGACGATGAAAATATCGGCGGCCGGCGCGTTGGTGATCCACATCTTGGCGCCCTTGAGCGTATAGCCGCCGGTGGCCTTGACCGCGCGGGTGCGCATGCCGCCGGGGTCGGAGCCATGATCGGGCTCGGTCAGCCCGAAAGCGCCAATGAGTTCGGCGGTGGCCAGGCGGGGCAGATATTTCTGGCGCTGTTCCTCGGTGCCATAGGCATGGATCGGGTGCATTACCAGGCTTGACTGGACGCTCATCATCGAGCGGTAGCTGGAATCGACCCGCTCCACCTCGCGCGCGACAAGTCCGTAACAGACATGGTTCAGGCCGGCGCAGCCGTATTTTTCCTCCAGCGTGCTGCCAAGCAGGCCCAGCGCGCCCATTTCGGTGAAGACATCGCGGTCGAAGGTCTCGTGGCGGTTGGCCAGGAGGATGCGCGGCATCAATTTGTCCTGGGCATAGTCGCGCGCGGTGTCACGCACCATGCGCTCTTCCTCGCTTAGCTGGTCGTCGAGCAGCAGCGGGTCCTCCCAGACGAAACGGGGGCGGGATGAGGGGGCGGCTGTGGCGGAAGGCTGGGGTGCGGTCATGTCTGGACTCCGGGATATTGTAGATTCACTCCACTAGTGCGTTGTATATCCGAATTTATGCCGCAGTGCAGCAAAGATTTTTCAGGCCACGAAAAAGGCCGGTCCAATCGAACCGGCCTTCCGTCAAATGAGTCTTTACCAGCGCCGCTTGGTATCAGATCCGCTGAACGCTATTTTTTGGCCAGCTTGGGCGCGATGCGTGTCTTGCGGCCAAGGCCGATCTTTTTGGCGAAGTCCGAGCGTTCCTGCGCGTAAGCCGGCGCCACCATCGGATAATCCGGCGGCAGGCCCCAGCGCGCGCGGTATTCCTCGGGCGTCAGATTGTAGGTCGAGCGAAGATGGCGTTTCAGCATCTTCAGCTTCTTGCCGTCTTCCAGGCAGATAATATGGTCGCGGGTCACCGATTTGCGCACCGGCACCGCCGGTATGGGCTTGGCTGCCTGGCCGCCGAATTCCAAGCTCTTGAGCGAACCGAATACGGTGCTGATAACACCGGAGACGTCGTCAGTGGGCAAAGAGTTGTTACCAACATAGGCAGAGACGACATCCGCCGTCATTTTGAGTATCTCGCCCTTAAAGCCGCTTTCCTTTGAGGTGTCTGTCATTTCCCTATGTCCCAATCCAAGGTTGTCTATCTGAATATTGCGGCGTTTAAGTAGAAGAGTCAAATGATTCTGTATTCAGCGTTAACTATATTTATTAACATTACCAATTATTTATCGGGTTATAGCTATGTATATTAACCATAGGAACGCGACATCTTGACGATGACTCTGTGAGTCCCGCTAAATACGGTAACGTTCCTTGCATCTATTTTTCTTGCCTGTAACGCTGCATTATGCCCGGCAAGGCTTTGACAAGACGAACTATTGCCGCTAAATCGCGGGGTAGAGGCGGACTGGCATGGCCCCTCGACATATGGTATCTCTTGCCGTTCGGATCACAGGGGCT
>JADFVY010000124.1 GCA_015222795.1 Pseudomonadota bacterium
CGCGGTGTATTCGATGATGTCGGCGACGATCCGCATCGAGGGCTCGGGCGGGTAGATATAGGTGTTGCGGACCATGAACTCCTTGAGGATGTCGTTCTGGATGGTGCCGCTGAGTTTGGCGCGCGCCACGCCCTGCTCCTCGCCCGCCGCGATGAACATGGCCAGAACGGGAAGCACCGCGCCGTTCATGGTCATCGAGACCGACATTTCATCCAGCGGGATGCCGTCGAACAGGATCTTCATGTCCTCGACGGAATCGATCGCCACGCCCGCCTTGCCGACATCGCCGGTGACGCGCGGATGATCGGAATCGTAACCGCGATGGGTGGCGAGATCGAAGGCGACCGACAGGCCCTTCTGCCCGCCGGCCAGCGCCTTGCGGTAAAATGCGTTGGATTCCTCGGCGGTCGAGAAGCCGGCATATTGGCGGATGGTCCAGGGGCGCTGGGTATACATGGTCGCGCGCGGGCCGCGGGTGAAGGGCGCGAAGCCGGGCAGGCTGTCCATATGCGCCAGGCCCTCGAGGTCGGCGGCCGTATAGAGCGGCTTGACGGCGATGCCCTCGGGCGTCTGCCAGTCCAGCTCGTCCAGCGGACGACCCTTGATCTCCTTGGCGGCAAGCGCGCGCCAATCGTCCAGCGACTTGTGATCGAAACCGGCCATCGAAGCGAACTCCTCATAATCCGCGCCGCTTATTGTGCGCTGCACAATAAATTAGCGGAGTCCGGCGAGGATGTCCATAAGGGTGGTGGGCGAAGAAGAATGGACCACAGAAGTACGGAGACACAGAGAGGGCGGAGATTTCGGCGGGAGCCCCGGACAGCGCTTGGCTGCCCGCAGGGCTTTAAGGATAAGGAGATATGGGGATAAGAGGGGGGGATGAGGGGAGAAAATCCAATGTTGAGACTGCTCCCCTCCATCTCCCTATATCCCCACATCCCCTTATTCTTTAGCCCTTGCGGGCGGCACGGCGGTTGCCGGGAACCCCATCGAAATCACCGCCCCTTCTGTGTCTCTGTGGCTAGCCGCCCGCCGCTTGCGCGGCTATTTTGGCGAAGATGGTGTCCAGTTCCCGGGCCATTTCATCCAGCGCGGGGACCGCGTAGGGGGCGAAGACGGCGGTGGGTTTGCGGTAGGTGAGCGTTGCCGTGCCGTCGGCGTTTTCGGTTATGTAGAAGCGCAAGGGGGCCTCGATGCCGGCGGGCACGCTGGCCTCGAGCATGCGGACGGCGAAGTCGGGGCGGTAGACGCCGATCACCATGTTGCCGGGGATGACCTTGTTCAGCTTGGCCTTGGCGCCCACCGTGGCGCTGGCGCGGGTCACCAGGCCCATCTTGTTGGCCTTGACCGCAGTGTCCAGGCGGGTGACCAGGTCCTTGTAGGAATGTTGGGTGGCGATGGTCTGCGTGCCCGGCCAGGGCGCCGGGTTTCCGGCCCAGGCCGTGCCGGTCATCACCGCCAGAGTCAGCGCCGCCCAGGCCAGCACCAAGGTAAGATCGCGCATGAATTCTTTCCGCATCGGTAGAGGCCTTCCCGTTGTTCAACTGCGAGCAGCCTAACCGGAAAGACCGATCACGCGGGATCAAGAGTCTGTGAGGGCTACCAACGGAATACCGGGACGGCGTAGTTCGGGCGTTGGCCGATTTCGGTGTATACGGTTTCCAGGCGGGCGGGGGAGGGGGTCTCGCCCCACTCGATGCCCAGCGCCTGGGCGTGGACGCCGGCGGCTATGAACAGCGAGTCTATGCCCGCGGCCGCGGCGCCGGCGATGTCGTGATGCAGGGAATCGCCGATGCCGAGAACGCGTTTGGCATCCGGGTAAAGGGCCAGGCAGGCCTTGTAAACTTCGCGGTGAGGCTTGCCGTGCCATTGCACGAAGCCGCCGATTTCCTCATAACGGCGGGCGATCTGGCCGGGGCAGATGACGAGTTCGCCGTCGGGCGTTACGCTGACCAGATCCGGGTTGGCGCAAATCATGGGGATTTTGCGGGCCAGCGCGGCCTGGAGTACCGGCTCGTAATGTTCCAGCGGCTCGCGGTTGGTGCCGGCCATCAGGATGAAGTCGGCCTCCGCCACGTCTTTCACCAGGTCCAGATCGATGCCGCCCCCGGTCAGTCCCCGGTCGTCGCCCCAGCTGAACAGCAGGCAGCGCCGGCCCAACCCCGCATGGAACGGGTCATTGCGATGGCGTAATGCCTGCCAGGCCTGTTCGCCCGACGTCACCATGTGGTCGTAAAACTCACGCGGGATGCCCATGGAGTCCATCTTCTCGACGCCCACATGGGCGCGGCGCGCGGAGTTCGACAGGATCACGACGGGGCGGCCCAGCGACTTTAGTTCCGCCAGCGTATCGATCGCGCCGGCATAGGGAGTCTCGCCGTTATGAATAACGCCCCACTGGTCGATCAGGAAAAGATCGTAGTCGCCGGCGATCTCGCCGAGGCCCTGGATGGATTTCATGCTGCCCGCCCGATTACCAGTTGAAACGCCGCACTGCATATGTAGGTA
>JADFVY010000125.1 GCA_015222795.1 Pseudomonadota bacterium
GCATAGGCCCCCAGGCGCATGGTGCCGCCCTTGTCGTCCGCGTCGCTGCGCTGTTCGACCACATTGCCGCGCTTCCATTCGGTCAGCAGACCGACGACCGGATCGGCGCATTCCCCGAACTCGGTGGAACCCGCGCCCGGCACTTCGGCCAGATTGCGCGCGGCCTCGATCACCGCCATCTGCATGCCCAGGCAGATGCCAAAAAACGGCACCTTGCGTTCGCGCGCGAAGGTCACGGCCGACACCTTGCCCTTGGTACCGCGTTCGCCGAAACCGCCCGGCACCAGGATGCCGTTCACCCCTTCCAGCCGCGCCAGCGCCTCGGCGTCGTTTTCGAAGATTTCCGACTCGATCCAGTCAAGCTTGACCCGCACATTGTTGGCGATGCCGCCATGGCCCAGCGCCTCGCCGAGCGACTTGTAGGCGTCAAGCAGGTTGGTGTATTTGCCGACCACCGCAATCGAAACCTCGCCTTCGGGTTCGCGGATTCTTTGCACGGTATTGCGCCAGGCGCTCAGGTCGACTTCCGACTCGTGGCCCTCGGCCATGCCGAAGCGTTTCAGCACCTCGGTATCGAAGCCGGCCTCGTGATAACGGTTGGGGACGTCATAGATCGTATCGACGTCCAGCGCCTCGATCGCGCGCTCGGGCAGCACGTTGCAGAACAGCGCCAGCTTGCGCCGCGAATCCTCGGGAATCGGGCGGTCCGAGCGGCAGACCAGGATATCGGCCTGGATGCCCACGCTGAGCAGTTCCTTGACCGAATGCTGGGTCGGTTTGGTTTTAAGCTCACCGGCCGCCGGAATATAAGGCATCAGCGTCAGATGCACGAACAGCGCGCGATCACGGCCCAACTCGTTGCCGAGTTGGCGAATCGCCTCGAGGAACGGCAGCCCCTCGATATCGCCAACCGTGCCGCCAATCTCGCAAAGCACAAAATCCTCGTCGGTCAGGTCGGAGGTGACGAATTCCTTGATGGCGTCGGTGATATGCGGGATTACCTGGACGGTGGCGCCCAGATATTCGCCCTTGCGCTCGCGCGCGATCACGTTGGAATAGATCCGTCCGGTGGTGACGTTATCGCTCTGGCGCGCGGCGACGCCGGTGAAACGCTCGTAATGGCCAAGATCGAGGTCGGTTTCGGCGCCGTCGTCGGTGACATAGACCTCGCCATGCTGATAGGGGCTCATGGTGCCCGGATCGACATTGATATAGGGGTCAAGCTTGCGCAGGCGCACCTTGTAGCCACGCGCTTGCAGAAGCGCGCCGAGGGCCGCGGAGGCGATGCCTTTACCGAGTGAGGAAACCACGCCGCCGGTGATGAAGATAAACCGCGTCATGGACCTAGATCATATCCAAAGAGTTTGAAAAACCCAAGCCTAAATCACGGATGGCCAAGGCGGAAAATTGCTTTTGTCCCGCCCTTGTCGATTTAGACTGCACGTTAAACCGCCGCGCTTATTCGGAAAGCGGTATGCCGGGCTGGGCCGGCTGTTCCTGTTCGGCCGGCGCGGTGGGCGCTGCCGGCGCCACGTCCAGAATCGAGCCGGTCTCGACGCGGTTCGCCGCCATAACGGCAAGCGCGATGCTGGTCGTGAAAAAGGCAATTGCGAGATATTTGGTTGCCTGGGTCAGCAAATTAGCGGTGCCGCGCACGCTAACCAATCCTCCGCCCTGACCGCCGCCGATGCCAAGTCCGCCGCCCTCGCTGCGCTGAAGCAGAATGACGATAATCATGGCGATAACCACCATCAACTGAATAACGATAAGAACGTTTTCCATCGGACAAACCCGGTCAGTAAAACAATATGGCGCGGACAGGTATCCGCGCGGTCGCGGCTTACTTAGCGATTAATGGCCAGAATAGCTAGGGGCAACTGGCTGCAATTGCCAGAAAATCCTCCGCCTTCAGGCTGGCGCCGCCAATCAGGCCCCCATCCACGCCGTCGATTGCCAGCAATTCAGCCGCATTCGAGGGTTTCATGGAGCCGCCATAGAGTATTCTGATACCCCCGGCCAAATCGGCCCCGAACCGCCGTTCGATATCGCCGCGGATATGAGTATGCACTTCCGCTACATCGGCCGCCGACGCCGTGCGCCCGGTGCCGATGGCCCAGACCGGTTCGTAGGCGATCACCGTATTCGCGGCCGTAATCGCCGCCGGTAGCGAGCCTTCAAGCTGGCTGCCGATGCGCGCCAGAGTCTCGCCACCGTCGCGTTCGGCCAGCGTCTCGCCGACACACACTATCGCAATCAGGCCGGCCGCGTGTGCGGCCTCGGTCTTCGAGCGCACCAGTTCGTCGGTTTCGCCATGGTCGGCGCGACGCTCGGAATGGCCAAGGATTACATAGCCGCAGCCGGCTTCGGCCAGCATAACGGCCGCGATGTCACCGGTATGGGCGCCGCTTCCGGCAAAATGGCAGTCTTGTCCACCGACAGCAACGTTGCCACCCTTTAGCGCCGCGGCCACGGGCGGGATCAACACCGCGGGCGGGCAGATCAGCAATTCGCAGCCGCCCGGCGCGCCATCGTCAACGGCGCGCGTCAGCGCCACCGACTCGGCGACGGTCCCGTTCATTTTCCAGTTTCCGGCGATCAGCGGGGTTCGGGTCGTTGTCATTTCACTTATTCCCTCATTCTCTTGCATCGCTATCCGCCATGGCTTAACACGGGCACGCAATGCAGGCCACTAGAATGGCGCGGGCGTGCATTGCCTGTTGCGAATGTCGGGGCGAGGTCACTATGATGCCGCCCCGCGTGTGACAGCACACATCTTTACCTGATTGCTTCCGGAATTTATCAATGCTTCAGATTATACGTACAGCCAGCTCCGGCGTCATTGCCAAGGCTTTCCTGATTTTGCTGATAGTCGGGTTTGCCGGCTGGGGCGTTCAGGGCTATCTCGGACAGAGCGGCCAGGGCGAAGTGGTGGTCACCATTGGCGGTGACACAATCAAGACCACCGAGCTTGCCGTTGCCTTCGGGCGCGACGTTCGCCGGTTTCAGGCGCAAGGATCGGACCTGACCGCCGAGCAGGCGCGCAACCTCGGCCTGATGAACCTGGCGCTGGACCGGTTGATCACTGGCCGCATGTACGATGCGGCGGCCGATTGGCTGGGCATGGGACTGGCCAACAAAGACATCGCCGCTGCAATCCGGGCAGAACCGGCCTTTCGCGACGACGACACCGGCGCCTTCAGCCGCCCGCGCTTCGAGTCCATCATGCGTAACTCCGGTTTGAGTGAGCAACAATATACCATCGACCTGCGCCGTGATATGTACCGGCGCGAAGTCATCAACAGCCTGGCCTTTACCGCCGGCGCCCCGTTAGTGCTGGAAAAAAAGCTCCATCTTTATCGTAACGAAAATCGTATCGCGACGCTGTCCGTGGTTCCGGTTGATGAAACCCTGGATGTCGGCGCGCCGGATGAAGCGACGATTAGCGAGTCACACCAGAGCCAGGCGGAACGCTACACGGCGCCAGAGCGTCGCAACGCTTCTTATTTGCTGCTCACCGCCGACGATGCCATGCGCGATGTGACCGTCACCGAGGAACAGGTTAGCAAGGCTTATGAGAACAATCTTGGCAACTACACCACGCCCGAGAAAAAATCGATCCAGCAGATTCTCTTCGGCGACGAGGAATCTGCCCGCAAGGCAGCCGGAATGATCGGTGAGGGCCGCACCTTCGAGACGGTGGCCAAGGAGATTGCCGGCATGGAAGCCGACGCGCTTGAATTCGGTGAGTTCGGGGTCGGCGGATTTCCAATCCCCTCGCTTGTCTCGGTGATCGATGCGCTGAAGGAAGGTGGGATTTCGGAACCCGTCTCGACGGATTTCGGGTGGCACATCTTCCGGGTCGATGGGGTTCTGCCGGAAACTGTCGTACCCTATGAGGATGTCCGCGCAAGTATCGAAGACCAACTGAAAAAAGAACAGGCAAGTGAACTGTTATATAATATATCGACGACGCTGGAGGATGAACTGGCCGGCGGCGCAACGCTGGAAGAAGCCGCCTCGGCGGTGAACGTCGTGGTTCTCAAATCCGGTCTTATCGATATCGAAGGCGCGGGCGTGGATGATGAACCGGTACCCGGTCTGCCGGGCGGCGAATTCATCAGTTCGGTCTTCGTCACGCAAACCGGCGAACAAAGCGCGCTGGGCCAGAGCCCGGAAGGCAGCTATTTCATCGCGCGGGTGGACGAGACCGTCCCATCCGCGCTTCGCCCGATCGAAGAGGTAAAAGACGAAATCATTGCCGACTGGCAGGCGGGAAAACAGCGCGAGGCGGCCGAGGCGCGGGCGCTGGCAATCGTCGAGAAAGTGGAAATTGGCGGGTCGCTGGTCGAAATCGCCACGGCAGAGGGCCTTGAGGCAAACGACAGCAACCCGTTCAACCGGCGTGGCGAGGGGGCCAATTCCAGGCTGGTGACGCCGCTACTGGTCAGCGATGTTTTCAAGATACAGCCCGGACAGGCCGCCATGGTCGAAACCGGCGACGGTTTCGTGGTGGCGCAATTGAAGTCCATCAAGTCGGCCGGCCCCTCGGATACGAAGGATCTGGCGACCCTGCTTGGCAACCAGATAACCGGAGATATACTCCGGCAGCTGGACGATGCATTGCGCCAGGAATTCAAGGTCGATATCGACCAGGCGGCGCTGGCGCGCACGCCGCTGCCGCGATAATACCAATGCAGGCAAGCCCCGACTTCGAGGACTTCGCCCGCCTTTACGACGCGGGCAAGCCACAGGTCGTCCATACCTCGCTAATCGCCGATCTTGAAACGCCGGTGTCCGCCATGCTGAAACTGGCGGATGGACGGCCCAACAGCTTCCTGCTGGAATCGGTTACGGGTGGGGAGATCCGCGGGCGCTATTCCTTCATCGGTCTGAAGCCCGACCTGATCTGGCGTTGCCACGGCGATAAGGCGGAGGTAAACCGCAAGGCGCGCTACGACGCCGACGCTTTCGAGCCCTGCCCGGGCGGCGCCATGGATTCGCTGCGCGCCATCCTGGACGAATCCGCGATCGAGCTGCCGGAAGGCATGCCGCCGATGTCGGCCGGACTGGTCGGCTATATGGGCTACGACACGGTCCGGCTGATGGAAAAGCTGCCGGATGAGAACCCGAAATTCATCGAGGTTCCGGACGGGCTGTTCATACGCCCGACCGTTATCGCGGTTTTCGACACGATCGAGGATCTGGTAACGGTGATAACGCCGGCACGGCCCGAGGCCGGTGTCGACGCGGCAACCGCCTACCGTCAAGCCCAGGAACGGCTGGCCGATATCGTGGCGGACTTCGAACGCTCCCTGCCCTATCGCCGCGAGACCTCGGTCGATTCGGCGGAATTGCCGGCGCCGCGGTCCAACATGAGCAAGGGCGCTTTCCATGCCATGATCGATAAGGCGAAGGAATACATTCTGGCCGGCGATATCTTCCAGACGGTGCTGTCGCAGCGTTTCGAGGTTCCCTTCTCGCTGCCGCCCTTTTCCCTTTACCGGTCATTACGCCGCCTGAACCCCTCCCCCTTCCTGTTCTATCTGGATTTCGGCGATTTCAGCATCGTCGGCTCCAGCCCCGAGATCCTGGTGCGGCTGCGCGATGGCAAGGTTACGATTCGCCCGATCGCCGGCACCCGCCCGCGCGGCAAGGACGCGGCCGAGGACAAGGCGCTGGCCGAGGAACTGCTGGCCGACCCCAAGGAACTCGCCGAACATCTGATGCTGCTTGATCTCGGCCGCAACGATGTGGGACGCGTCGCGAAAATCGGCACGGTCGTGGTCACCGAACGGATGTCCATCGAATATTACTCCCACGTCATGCATATCGTCTCCAACGTCGAGGGCGAGATTGCACCGGAGTACGACGCGCTGCAGGCGCTGGCCGCGGGTTTTCCCGCCGGCACCGTATCGGGTGCGCCCAAGGTGCGCGCCATGGAGATCATCGACGAGCTGGAACCCGACCGGCGCGGCGTCTATGGCGGCTGCATCGGCTATTTCGGCGCAGATGGCGACATGGATACCTGCATTGCGCTGAGGACCGCGGTGGTCAAGGA
>JADFVY010000126.1 GCA_015222795.1 Pseudomonadota bacterium
CGACAAAACGTTCGTGACAGACCGCCGGGCAGCCATTGCCCCCCGAGGCCCGGCACCGACTGGCGGCCGTTACTGGAAACAGGACGGCCGCCAATTTTGTTGGGCATCGTCCGCTCACGTGGGGTCAGCGCCAGATCATGATTCTGTTTCCGGATTCCCACATGCCAGGGCTCGCCGATAAGGACCCGTCACATGGGTCTTGATCAGCGAGTCCTGGTATAACCGCCTGAAGGCGATGGCGGGCGGGTGAGAGAAAAATACGAATTCGACCCCATGCAAAGACGTTTTCCGCGGGTTTCAGAGCGATGCGCGGCCGTGTTGGACGTCAGTATTATATGTTTCATGTATGGAATTGCCGGGTTCGATAGATTTTATATATAGTATGAAGCCGGTGTCCGCCGTCGAATTCAGGCGAGGAACCCTTTCCCTACACCGCCTGTGAATGCCGCCCCACGCCGCTGTCCAGATAGGTGTCGAACAGGGCGCAGACCGCTCGCATCAATGGCCGTCCGGGTTCGGTGATTGAAATCCGGTCGCCGTCGATGGTGGCGATGCCGTCCGCGATCATTGGTTTCAGCATCTCGATCTCGCCGCTGAATTCGTTCGCGGACTTGCCGTATCGGGCGGCCTCCACCGACAGGTCTACTTCCAGGTCGCACATCAGCCGCTCGATGATGTCGCGGCGCAGGCGGTCGTCGTCGTTCACCGCGATGCCCTTGTCCACCGCCGGGTGGCCGTTGCGCACGGCTTCGCCCCAGGCGCGCAGCGGCACCGCGTTCTGCACATAGCCCTGCGGCAGCGCGCCGATGGAGGATGCGCCGAATCCGATCAGCGCCCGCGCCTCGTCGGTGGTGTAGCCCTGGAAATTCCGGCGCAGGCGGCCTTTGTCCAGCACCTCGGTCATGGAGTCGGTTTCCAGCGCGTAATGGTCCAGCCCGATCCGCCGGTAGCCCCGCTCGGCCAGCCGCTTCGCCGCCGCTTCGGCCTGTTCGAAACGCTGCCAGGCATCGGGCAGGGATTCGTCGGGGATCATCTTCTGGTGGGTTTTCATCCAGGGCACGTGGGCATAGCCGAATACCGCCACGCGGTCGGGCCGCATTTGGGCCGCCAGATCGACGGTACGGATTACATCGTCGACGGTCTGGTAGGGCAGGCCGTACATAAGGTCGAAATTGATCGCCTTGATCCCGGCCGCGCGCAGCCATTCCACGACCTGTTCCGTCATCGCGTAGGGCTGGACGCGGTTGATCGCCTTTTGCACCTGTTCGTTAAAATCCTGAACCCCCAGGCTGGCCCGGTTGACGCCGGCCCGCGCCAGCGCGCGCACGTGATTTTCGGTCACGGTGCGCGGGTCCATTTCCACCGCGATTTCCGCGTCGGCCGCGACGTTGAAGCCGGCGCGGATCTTGGCCATCAGATGTTCCAGATCGTCCGCCGACAGGATGGTCGGCGTGCCGCCGCCCCAATGCATGTGGGTGACCGGCGGGCGGGCCTCCAGCATTCCGCCGATCAGGGTCACTTCGTCGGCCATCGTGGTGGCGTATTCGCCGACCGGCTCATACCGCCGCACGACCTTGGTGTGGCAGCCGCAGTACCAGCACATCTCGCGGCAGAACGGGACATGGAAATATAGCGACAGGGGCGTGTCTTTCTCCACCGCCGCCAGCCAACGCGTGTATGTCTCCGCGTTGATTCCCGGATGGAAATGCGGCGCCGTGGGATAGCTGGTGTAGCGGGGAACCCGCTTGTCGTACCGCTCTAGAAGGGTGCGGTCCATATCGTCATTTCTCCACTAGTGTGATGGTTTCGAAGTTCGCCACATTAAATGTGGCGAACTTCGAAAGCTGAATCACACTAGATTCAATAAGTTAGTGTCCCTTTGAATCCGAAATTCGATCAATCGAATTTCAGATTCGGGACACTAGGGCAATATCAGATCAAACAGAACCGATCCGGTTTGATCGGATGCTGCTCTGGCTTCGACCCATAAATACAATTCCTGAGATAGGTCCGCGTTGACACAAATCAAATGATCGGAATCCGCGTTGCGGGCGGCCAGACATGGTCCTATGTTTCTTCGCAGACAGCTTACGGAAGATATGCTCATGAATCGTCTGACCGCTCTCATCGTCGTTGGCCTTCTGGCCACCGGTTTATCCCTTGGCGAGGCTGGCGCCGTCAACCCGGACGAGGTTCTCGAAGACCCCGTTCTCGAAGGTCGTGCCCGGGAGCTCAGCAAGATACTCCGATGTCTGGTCTGCCAGAACCAGTCGATCGACGATTCCAACGCCGGCCTTGCCGGCGATCTGCGCATTATCGTTCGCGAGCGGCTGGTTGCCGGGGACAGCGACGATGAAGTAATTCAGTATATCGTCGATCGCTATGGCGATTACGTTCTGCTGGAACCGCAGGTCAAGGGCGCCAATTACGTTCTCTGGTACGGGCCGCCGATTCTGCTGGTGCTGGGCGGCGCGGGCCTGCTGATCGCCGCCCGCCGCCGCCGAAAGATTGTGCCGGCAGAAGGTTTGAGCGAGGACGAAAAGCGCCGGCTGGCCCAACTGCTGGATGATAAAGGGGCGGACTCTTAAGGCCGGCGCCGCCCGCGCAAGCGGGGAAAGCGTCAGGGTTCACTCGATGGTGGGCCGCTGTTGGCCTTGATCCAGGCGATCAGGTTCGCGAGGTCCTCTTCCTTTTTCACGCCGGGGAAGGCCATCCGGGTGCCTGGCACCAGAAGACTGGGCCGGGCCAGGAAGCGGGTGAGATTTTCCTCGCTCCATATCAGGGAATCATCCGCCGCCATCTGCCTTAGCGCCCTGGAATATTTGAAGCTCGAAAGATCCGCCGCCTTGCGGTCGATAATTCCGAACAGGCTCGGCCCGTTTCCGTTCCTGCCATCGGCCAGGCTGTGGCATGGCGCGCATCTTTTTTTGAACAACTCCCCGCCCGCACCGACGGCTTGGCTTGCGGGTTTGCCGTCCTCCTGGGCAAAGGACTGGCCAGCGTAAAAAGCGAGCGCGATAGCGAACGCAATGCCGGCGAATTTCAATCTCTTCCCTCTCTCCAACTTACCCATAATACACATAATATGTAATTACGATGTCAACAAAAGTTGCCGACAACCTACATCACTTATACATCAAAACTACCCCTGTAAAACGAAAGCGGCGACCCGAATTTATCCGGATCGCCGCTCTTGACAGGCAATAAAATGAAGGCCGAATTCAGCCGCCGTTCGCCTTGAGATAGGCGATGACGTTGGCGACATCGTCTTCCTTCTTCAGGCCGGCGAAGGACATTTTGGTCTTTGGGACCAGCGCCCTCGGCTTGGTCAGGTACTCGGCCAGTTTCTCGTCGTTCCAGGTCAGGCCGGACGCCAGCATGGCCTTGGAATATTTGTAACCTTCAACGGCGCCGGCGGCACGGCCAATCACGCCGAACAGGCTCGGGCCTACTTTTTTCTTACCTTCCTCCATCGAATGGCAAGCCTTGCATTTCTTGAAAACCTTCGCGCCAGCCTCGGCGTCGCCCTCGGCCAGGGCCGGGGAACCGAACATGCCAAGAACAGCGGCAAAACCAACGATTTTGATGATACTGGATTTCATTTTGTCCTCAATTCACTCTGTTTCGAACTCACACAAAAAGACCGCGGACAATGGGTGGTTTTGCCCGCAATCGTTCGGTGGCCGCTCAATCCCCCTCCAGAGAGCCATTATCCTGGCCACACACCTTTGATACTTATGGTTTCTGCTGTTTCTGTCAAGGTTGCAGGCTGCGGCATCGGGTCGCTGGAGGCCACGTTTGATCGGCGTGATCAACGGCCTTCGCCGTCCTCGGTCTTTTGCCGTTTTTCACGCATTTGGCGCAGTTGTTCGGCGAACACCTCGCAAGGATCGGTATCGTCGACGCGGGGCGTGAACCAGATGAAATCGAACGCCAACCACCCGCCAAACCGCTCGCCATACGAGGCCGGGTCGGTCACATCTTTTTCCACCTCGACCAGCCCAACCGTCACTATGCGTGTGTCGGGTGCTAGCCGCGCGAGGTGCATGGGCACGCCCCAATCGGCCCTTGCATGTCCCGCCCCGGCGATCAAAACCGCGACATTCACTCGCAATGGCGTGCGGGCCTGGACCATCCGGTCGGCCATGACCGCGTCCTTGGCCAGCGTCACCGTCAGCATCGGGTCGAGCATGGGTTCCGGTAATTGCTTGCAATGGCTGTTGAAGATAACCTGGCGCATCTCCGCGTGCAGATCCTTAGCGACCGGTTCGTCCAATTGTAATGCCGTCGCGCGTTCTTCGCCCAAGGCAGCCGGCCCCTCGCGCGCAATTCTTTTCGTCATGTCCCGGTCCAACCCGCCGGCCAGCAACGGCATGTCGTTATAGAGCGCCTGTTGTGCGATGGGCTGGTACATTTCCCAGTCGGGCCAGCCACTCTTTTCCCAGCCGACGGCCGCGCCAATCCCCGCGGCGTCGCCTGGATGGCTCGCCAGGTGCGCATCCAGTGGGGCCTGTTGCGATTCCGTCAGCATTTCGAATACCAGCGCGGGCTCGCGGCCCAGCGCCGCCAATTCCGAAACCAGCTTGGCCTGAAGCCAGTGGTGGTCTGTATTGTCGTGTTTTTCGCCAATCAACACGAAGTCGGCTTTTTTCAGGGCTGCATAAACCTCGCCCGCCGTGGCCTTGCGTTCGGCCGCTGGCTTCCAGATCACTCCGGTCAGCGGGTGGTTTCGGTACAGGGGCGATTTCCAGTGGCTTGTGGATTCGGTCTCCTTGTCCGCCGCGCATCCGGTCAGAATCACGATTGCCGATACGGCCCATATGGCTATCAAGTGTCGCGTGATCATTTCAGGCCTCCGCCGTGGTAAGGATGGTGCGTAACAGCACGTTACAGCCCGCCGCCAAGTCTTCCGGCGTCGCGCTTTCGGTCTCGTTATGGCTGATACCATCCGCGCAGGGTACGAAAATCATCGCGGTCGGCGCGATAAGATTGATATGGCAAGCGTCGTGACCGCCGCCTGAAACGATATCCATGTGGGAATATCCCGCATCCTCCGTCGCCTTGCGAACGACGGCGATCTGCTCCGGGTCGAAGGCCGTCGGTGGTGTATATTCGGCGACATCGATTTCCAGTCCCAGCCGCATCTCATCCGCAATGCCCGCGCAGGCCGCGCGGATCGAGGCATCCATGGTTTCCAGCGTCCCAAGGCCCGGATGGCGGCAATCAACGGTGAACCAGACTTGACCGGCAATAACGTTACGTGAATTGGGCCTGATCCGGGCCATCCCGATTGTAGTGACGCCATCCGGCGTTTCATGGGCGATGCGGTCGATCGCGCTTATCATTTGTGCCGCGCCCACCATGGCGTCACGCCGGCGATTCATCGGGGTCGAACCGGCATGCGCGTCCATGCCCGTGACCGTGATATCGTACCAGTACAGTCCCTGTGCGCCGGTCACCACGCCGATGGTCTTGCTTTCAGCCTCCAGAATCGGTCCTTGCTCGATATGGGCCTCGAAATAGGCCCGCGGTGGCGTGCTGCCGCAGCGTTCTTCCCCGGCGTAGCCGATGCGCTCCAACTCCTCACCGATCGTGCGGCCATCCATGTCGCGGCAGGCCAAACCCTGCTCCAGCGTATACACCCCGGCAAACACGCCGGAAGCGATCATCGACGGTGCGAAACGCGATCCTTCCTCGTTGGTCCAGACCGCGACCTCGACCGGCGCGTCGGTCTCGCATCCGTGATCGTTCAGCGCGCGGATCACTTCCAGTCCCGCAAGGACGCCATAAACGCCGTCGAATTTGCCGCCGGTCGGCTGGGTATCGAGATGGCTGCCGGTCATCACCGCCGGCAAATCGTCACGCTGGCCCGGCCGCCGGGCGAAGATATTCCCCATCCGGTCGATACGAATGCCGCACCCGGCCTCGCGGCACCAGCGAACGAACAGGTCGCGTCCATCCCGATCCGGATCGGACAGTGCCAGCCGGCAATTGCCACCTTTTTCGGTCGCCCCTATCTTCGCCATCTCCATCAGGCTGTCCCACAGCCGTGAACCGTCAATCGAGATATTGCGCATGTCACTTCCCGCGTGCGAGTTTCGCGACAACAATAGCGGGAGCATTTGCCCGGGACCATAGGCAGTGAAAAGAACGAGAGCCCGGCCAATGGCCGGGCTCGATCTTTACTGGAAGATTGGTGGAGCCGGACGGGATCGAACCGACGACCTCTTGAATGCCATTCAAGCGCTCTCCCAACTGAGCTACGGCCCCATGGATCGGCCGGCGGGCCCTGTTGGACCCTCCAGCGAAGTCGGCCTCGTTATAAGGCTGCCGTCCGCCGGCGCAAGCTAAAAATAATATTTCCGCGTGCCGCCAGCCTGAAATTAATCAGGTTTCGTCTTTTTTATCGTCGTCGCCGGTTTCGACGACTTCGCTGACATCCTCGTCGCCGAGGTCGCTGGCATCCTCCAGCACGGTGTCGTCGTCCCCGACCGCCGGCACTTCTTCGTCATCGGTCTCCAGAATATCCTCCGGATCCTTGACTTCTTTTTTGACCGGCGCGGGGGCAGGTTCCGCGCCCTTGAGCTTGCGCGACTTCAAGATTGCCTCGGGATCGAATACGGCGGCGCATTTCGGACACACAATCGGGCTGCGCTGAAGGTCGTAGAACGGTGCGCTACAGCTCTGGCAAATCCGTTTTGTTCCCCATTCGGGTTTGGCCACGATGCTAACTCCTCTATGTGTGTTGGTCATGTTAAGTCTGCCGAGGCAATTGCCACGAGATGTTCGTGTTGTCAACGATTCGCCCGTTAAAAGCAGATTTTGGTGCGCCGCACGGGATTCGCAAGCCTTGTTCGCATCGAATTCTTTATGCTACAGGCTTCGCCGCGCGGACTACAGACCGGCAAATAGTCGATTGAGGCCTTTGATGCAACCCCTGAAATCCAGCATTTCCAACCCGATCGCGGGCGAAGCCCGGGTTCCTGGCGACAAATCCATGTCGCACCGCTCACTGCTGATCGGTGCGCTGGCGATCGGCGAGACCGTGATCGAGGGCCTGCTGGAAGGCGAGGACGTGCTTTGCACGGCCGCCGCGCTGCGGGCACTGGGCGCCGGCATGGAACGCGGCGCGGACGGTGCCTGGCGCGTTCAGGGCGTGGGCCTGGGCGGCTTGCGGGAACCCTCGACTGTTCTCGACATGGGAAACTCCGGCACTGCCGCGCGCCTGTTGATGGGGGTATTGGCCTCCCATCCCCTGACCGCCTTTCTGACCGGCGATGCATCGCTTTGCCGTCGGCCGATGGCGCGGGTCCAGGTTCCGCTGGAACAGTTCGGCGCGCGAATTGTCGCGCGGGAAGGCGGGCGCATGCCATTGGCGATTACCGGCGCCGGCGATCCCATGCCGATCGCCTACCGGCTTCCCGTCGCCTCGGCGCAGGTAAAGTCGGCGGTGCTGCTGGCAGGGCTGAATACGCCCGGACGGACCACCGCCATCGAGTCCCAGCCCACCCGCGACCATACCGAACGCATGTTGCAACATTTCGGCGCCGAGGTGGAGACGACCCGGGAGGCCGACGGCGCATTGGCGGTTACCGTAACCGGCCAACCGGAACTGACCGGTCAACATGTCCAGGTCCCCGCCGACATCAGTTCCGCCGCTTTTCCGATCGTGGCGGCGCTGATTGTGCCCGGTTCGGATATTACGTTGACTGCCGTGGGCATGAACCCGCGCCGCACCGGTCTTGTCGATACGTTGGTCGAAATGGGCGCCGCAGTCGATATTCGGAACGAACGCGATATCGCCGGCGAACCTGTCGCCGACCTTCATGTTCGTGCCGGCGGCCTGACCGGAATTGAAGTGCCGGCCTCGCGCGCGCCCTCGATGATCGACGAGTATCCGATCCTCGCCGTGGCCGCAGCCGTGGCCGAAGGGGTCACCGTGATGCACGGGCTGGCCGAGTTGCGCGTAAAGGAAAGCGACCGGCTTGGCGCGATGGCGCGGGGCCTGGCGGCCTGCGGCGTGCGCATCGAGGAAGGTGCCGACAGTTTGACCGTGCATGGTTGCGGCGGGCCGGCGCCCGGCGGCGGGTCGATCGAGACCGATCTCGATCACCGTATCGCCATGGCTTTTCTGGTGTTGGGCATGGCCTCAAAAAATCCGGTCGCGATAGACGATGCTGAACCGATCGAAACCAGCTTCCCCGGCTTCGTTGCACTGATGAACAGCCTGGGCGCGGTCATCGGCCCGGTGGAGGCCGCCAAATGATTATTGCGGTCGATGGGCCGGCCGCCTCGGGCAAGGGCACGCTGGCGCGCCGCATCGCACGGGAACTCGGTTACGGCCATCTCGATACCGGCAAGCTATATCGCGCCGTGGGCATGGCCGTGCTGCGTGGTGGAGGCGATCCGTCCGACGCCGTGGCAGCCGCTGCCGCCGCCCGGTCGCTGGATCCGACAATGCTTGACGACCCTGATCTCGCGGGCGACGAAGCCGCCCAAGCGGCATCGAAAGTCAGCGCTATACCGACCGTGCGGGCAGTCCTACTGGATTTCCAGCGCGATTTCGCCGCCAGGCCGCCGGGGGCGGTGCTTGACGGCCGGGATATCGGTACGGTGGTCTGCCCGAATGCAGATATCAAACTCTATGTGATCGCTAGCGACGAGATTCGTGCGCAAAGGCGTCATAAGGAGTTGCTAGACCGGGGCAAGGCCAGTATATATGCGCGCGTTCTGCAGGATTTGAAGGAGCGTGACGCCCGTGACAGTACACGTAGCGTTGCGCCGATGAAGCCGGCGGAGGGTGCCGTGGTGCTGGATACGACAGTGCTTGATGCGGAGGCAGCTTATGCCGCCGCGATGGAATGTATCCATGGCGTGGTGGCCGGAGCCGGAGACCCCGCGGAACAGTAAAGGGATGGAAAGACGCCGTTGCGGCCGGATCGAATATCGGCTGCGGGGGTGCGGATTATTTGTGAAAGACCGCCGGATACAACCGGTTGGCCGGAAAAAAACGACTGACTTGAAAGGACTACGAAACAAATGGCTGAAGCGCAGGAAAAAGAAAGTTTTGCAGCACTGCTTGAAGAATCTATCGTATCGAACGAGGGCCTTGAAGGCTCGGTAATTCCGGGCACCGTCATACGTATCGATAATGATTATGTCACCATTGATGTTGGGCTCAAGGCCGAAGGCCGGATAGCCGTCAAGGAATTCGCCCAACCGGGGCAAAAGCCGGAACTCAAGGCCGGCGATATCGTCGAGGTATTCCTCGAACGGATGGAAGACCGCCATGGCGAAGTCATGCTGTCGCGCGAAAAAGCTCGCCGCGAAGAGGCATGGGGCCATTTGGAAGTGGCTTTCAACAACAGCGAACGCGTTACCGGCGTGATTTACAATCGGGTCAAGGGCGGCTTTACCGTCGACCTGACGGGCGTCAGCGCGTTCCTGCCGGGCAGTCAGGTGGATATCCGCCCGGTGCGCGACGTAACGCCGCTGATGGGCAATCCGCAGCCGTTCCAAATTCTCAAGATGGACCGTGCCCGCGGCAATATTGTTGTATCGCGCCGCGCCGTGCTGGAGGAAAGCCGCGCCGAGGCCCGCAGCGAACTGATCGAGAATCTGGAAGAGGGCCAGGTGCTGCAGGGCGTGGTCAAGAACATCACCGATTACGGCGCATTCGTCGATCTCGGCGGTGTCGATGGTCTGTTGCATGTCACCGACATTGCATGGCAGCGCATCAATCACCCGTCCGAGGCATTGCAGATTGGCCAGACCGTCGACGTCCAGGTCATCCGCTTCAACTCCGAGACTCAGCGTATCAGCCTCGGCATGAAACAACTCCAGGCCGATCCGTGGGACGGTGTCGATCTGAAATATCCGGTTGGCACGAAGTTTACTGGCCGGGTCACCAACATCGCCGACTACGGCGCATTCGTCGAGCTTGAGCCGGGCATTGAAGGCCTGGTCCATGTCTCGGAAATGAGCTGGACCAAGAAAAACGTCCATCCTGGCAAAATCGTCTCCACCAGCCAGGAAGTTGAGGTCATGGTGCTTGATGTCGATCCGCAGAAGCGGCGCATCAGCCTGGGTCTCAAGCAGTGCCTGGACAATCCGTGGGACAGCTTCATGGCGGAGAATCCGGTCGGCGCCGAGTTGGAAGGCGAGATCAAGAACATCACCGAATTCGGCTTGTTCGTCGGCCTGCCCGGCGAGATCGATGGCATGGTCCATATGTCGGACATCAGCTGGGACAAGACCGGCGAGGAAGCAATCGCCGAATACAAGAAGGCCGACGTGGTTCAGGTCAAGGTCCTGGATATCGATGTCGTCAAGGAGCGCATCAGTCTCGGTATCAAGCAGCTTAGCGAAGACCAGGTCAGCACCAGCATGGATGGCATCAAGAAGGGCTCCGTTGTCACCTGTACCGTGTCCAAAATTCTGGATAGCGGAATCGAGGTGATGGCGAACGAGACCGTTCCTGGCTTCATCCGCAAGACGGATCTGTCGCGCGAACGTTCCGAGCAGCGCCCCGACCGTTTTGCCGTGGGTGAGAAGGTGGATGCCAAAATCACCGCGATCGATAAGTCCGGCCGCAAGGTCAACCTGTCGATCAAGGCGCGTGAGGTTGAGGAAGAAAAGAAGGCCATGGCGGAGTATGGAAGCTCCGACTCCGGCGCTTCTCTTGGCGATATCCTGGGCGCCGCGTTCAAGTCCAAGCAGAACGAAGAGAAGGATAAATCCGGCGACGAATAACCGCTGGAAGTTATGAAATGGCAAGCGGCCCGCCATTCTGGCGGGCCGTTTTTTCGGTCTGGGCTCGTAATGAAAATGAATAGTCGTTTAATTCGTGAGGGTTAACGCTTGACGGCCACGCATTGCTTTGGCATTTTTCATGGCTGACAGGGAGCAGGGGCCGAGATGAAAATTATGAGCCCCTTGCTGACAAGGGTTAAGGCTTACAAAAACCAAGGGCGTTCTGGATGACAAAATCTGAATTGATACAAAGGCTGGCGGAAAGCCATCCGCATCTCTATCACAGGGATGTGGAGCGCATCGTCAGTACGGTTTTTGAGGAAATATCGTCCGCGCTGGAGCGCGGCGACCGCGTTGAGTTGAGGGGTTTCGGAACTTTCTCGATCAAACATCGCGAAGCGCGCGTGGGCCGCAACCCGCGAACCGGCGATACCGTAAACGTGGCGCCGAAGACGGTGCCCTTCTTCAAGACCGGCAAGCATCTCCGCGATCTCGTTAACAACGGCTAAGGCTGAAACGAAACCGCCAACCGATGAAATTGCTTTACTGGTTAATCGCCGGACCGCTGATAGCGCTCTCGATTCTGTTCGCGCTGTCCAATCGCGAATCCGTCGACCTGTCGATTTGGCCGCTGCCCTTCACGGCGGGCGTGCCGGTTTATGTCGTCGCGCTGGGAGGGTTGGCATTGGGCTTTTTTGCCGGCGGCATTGTCGCGTGGTTCGGAGCCGGGCGGACGCGCGGGCGTGCGCGGGCCGCCGAGCGGACGCTCCGTGGCCGCGAGGTCGAGCTTGAAGACCTGCGGCGCAAGGTCAAGGAAGCCGAAATCGCCGAGGCCAGACAGAAGGCGGCCCCCACCACGCCCTCGACCCCGAAATCCAACCTACCGGCGCCCGCCAGCAACGTCACCCATTAAAAGCATGTCCCGTCGGGGATAGCTGGTGTAAACCGGCGGCGCACTGCTGAACGGGAGAAGCAAATGCCAGGCGAAGGTCGGAACCCAATTCTTGTCGCGATCGATACGCCGGAACTCGACCTGGCACGAGCCTTGTCGCAGTCGCTGGCCGGTGCGGTTGGCGGTATCAAACTGGGGCTGGAATTCTTCAACGCCCATGGGCCGGCGGGCGTGACCCAGGTCGCCGGCAATCGCGGCGACCTGTTCCTCGATCTGAAATATCACGACATCCCCAACACGGTCGCCGGGGCGGTACGCGCTGCCGTTAAGCTGCAACCGATGATTCTGAACGTTCATGCCGGCGGCGGGCCGGCGATGATGCGTGCCGCGCTTGAGGCGGCCGAAGAGGGGTCGGACCGGCTCGGGATTGCCCGCCCGAAAATCATTGCCGTCACGGTGCTCACCAGCATGGACGACGGCGACCTGGATGCGGTCGGCCAGAAGGGTCCGTCCACCGATCAGGTCGTGCGGCTGGCTCGCCTGACCCAGGATTGCGGGCTGGCTGGTGTCGTTTGCTCGCCACGCGAGATTGCGGCGATCCGCGACGCCTGCGGTCCGGACTTCACCCTTGTCGTGCCCGGCATCCGCCCCGCCGGCGCCGCCGTGGGCGACCAGAAAAGGGTGATGACTCCACGCCAGGCGATCGACGCCGGCGCCGACTGGCTGGTCATCGGCCGCCCGATCACCGGCGCGCCGGACCCGGCCGCGGCCGCGCGGGATATTATGCGGGAACTGGCATGAGCGTTCAGGCCAAAATTTGCGGGCTGAATAACCCGGCTACAGTGCGCGCGGCCGTGGATGGCGGCGCGGCCTTTATCGGGCTCGTCTTCTATCCGCCCAGCCCCCGTGCGGTCACGCCCGATCAGGCGGCGGAACTTGCCGCGTTGGCGCCGGCCCGGGTCGGCAAGGTGGGTCTGTTCGTGGACGCCGATGACGACGCCATCGATGCGGTGCTGGCGACGACGACGCTGGACATGCTGCAGCTTCACGGCGGCGAATCGCCCGAACGCGTGGCCGAATTGCGCAAGCGCACCGGCCTCAAGGTCATGAAGGTTATCAAGGTGGCCGGCCCGGCAGATCTGGAAGAGGCCCCCGCATGGTACGCCGCCGCCGATTGGCTGATGTTCGACGCCAGGCCGCCGAAGGACATGAAGAACGCCCTGCCCGGCGGCAATGCGCTGGCCTTCGACTGGCTGCTGCTGAAGGATCGGGAATTTCCGTTGCCCTGGATGCTGGCCGGCGGGCTAAATGCCGGTAATGTCGCCGAGGCCGTGCGTCTGTCGGGCGCGCGCTATGTCGATACCTCGTCCGGTGTCGAGGACAAGCCCGGTGTCAAGAATCCCGACAAGATCCGCCAGTTTCTGAAGGCGGTGGCGGCGGCCCGTTAAATCCCGACGATCGTGAAATAGGCAGCGTAAAAAACGATCCAGGCGCCGGTCAGCAAGCCGGTGCGGAACCGTGGGCCAACATGGCTGGACAGTGCCCTCGATATAGCCAGGACTGCGACGGTCAGCATCAGGAAACGCAACAACCTCGCCGGAACGCTGATGGCCAGAAAGGTGGCAAGGCCAACCCCCGCGCCCGCGGCCTCGACGGCGTATATCTTGTAGGGCACGCCTTGGAGCGGTCCCAGGAACATCGCCATCGCCCCGCCTTCATTAAGTGCGGTCTGAACCTCGGTTATCATTGTCACGTTGATGCCCGGCACCCAGTCCAGCACGGCGCGGGCGGTCTCCGGATTACTCACACCCCAGCCATACATCGCCAGCCCGCCCAACAATGCGCCGGCCAGCGCCGCCAGGCAGGCCAGGAGTGCAGGTTTCAGGCCGCGCCGAACCGCAATGGCGGTCAGCCAGATATCGGGAACGAGAAAAAACAGCGTCGCCTCGGCAAAACCCCATAGCCCGGCAATCAGCACCCGTCGGTTACTCCCAGACTGGGAACTGGCCCTCGTCGGCCAAATCCATTTCGCGTTTATTCAACTCGGCCATGAACGAGGCGCGATCCCCGCTCCAGGTCATCGACTCGCCGACGAAAACGTCACAGAAAAACGGCACCAGCAGGAAGGTCCCGCGTGGCAGGGCCTTGCCCAGCCCATGCAGGAAAACCGGCACGATCGCCGCCTCTGGCTGCCTCTTGGCCAGATGCGCGATGCCGGTTTTGAAGGCTTCCATATGTTCCGGGTCGCCGCGCGACCCCTCAGGGAACAGGATCAGGATATCACCGCGCGCCAGCGCCTCGGTGGGTTCCGCCAGCGGGTCGCCGCCGCTCGCATGCACCGCCCGCTTCAAGGGGATAATGCCGATAATTTTGGTCGCGAACCAGGCCATGACGCGGTTGCGCAGGAAATAGTCAGCCGCCGCCACGGGCCGCAGGCGCGGTAATTGTCGCAGTGGAAACAGGCTCATCAACACCAGCGTGTCGAGATGGCTGTTATGGTTGGCCGCGACCACCGCCGGCCCCGCCCCCGGCAGCCGCCCGCGATGCCGCACATTGAGGCCGAGCACAATCAATACCAGCGGCCGGATGACCAGCAGGAAGAACAGGAACCGCAGGAAATGATTCGGTGTCACCATCCGCGCAAGCCTCAATAATGCATATAATAGATGAAATGGAAGAACAGCGGCGCGGTGAAGGTCAGGCTGTCGATGCGGTCCAGAATGCCGCCATGGCCGGGGATCAGCGTACCCGAATCCTTGACCCCGAGATCGCGCTTCAATGCCGAAATGGTGACATCGCCGACAAAACCCGCAAACCCGATGATCAGGCCCGCCACCGGCGCTTCCCACGAGACCAGTGGGGTCAGGTGCGGCGCGATCAACCAGGCCAGCAGGGTCGTCGTGGCGATGCCGCCCAGCAGCCCCTCAACGGTCTTGTTGGGGCTGACCGCCGGTATCGCCTTGTGGCGTCCGAACAGCTTACCCCAGACATATTGGGCGACGTCGTTGAACTGGGTCAGGAATATCAGGAACAGTAACAGCCCGGCGCCGCCGGCGGCCGGATTGACGTCTTCGGGCAGCGCCAGCAGATAGGCCGCATGGCCGATGGCGAACACCATGGTCATCAGTCCCCAGTGCAGGCTGCCCGCGGCCCTGAGGAAACCGTCGGTTTTCCCGGTCATGAGCATGGCCAACGGCAGGAACAGGAACATGTAAACCGGTATGAAGATGATGAACATCCCGTACCACTCGATGCCGATCCAGTAGAACTGAATTGGAATGGCAAGATAGGCCCAGAACAGCACGCGGCGGTCGGCGCGCCGGGTCGGGATCAGCGAGAAATACTCTTTCAGCGCCAGGAAGCTGACAAAACCGAGAAAGGCGACGGAAACCATGGGGCTGAGAACGATGGCGAAAGCCAGCACCGTCACCATCACCCACCACGATGATATCCTCGCTTTCAATTCGCCGTAATCTCGCTCGGGCCGCGCCTTCTTCAGGCCGAAAACCACGATGCTGGCGACGACCAGAATGGCGAAAACGCCGGCGATGCCCCACAGTACGGGCGTTTGCGGCAGGCTCAGGGTCATTTCGCGCTCCCATCGGCTTCGGCCAGCGCCTTGCGGGCCCGGTTAATCACGGTAATGCCTGAAAGCGCCAGCGCCAGCGCCAGCAGAATATCCACCCAGACCCCGGCCCCGATGCCGATGCCCAGAAAAAATGCCAGCAGCCCGAAGATGAAGGCGCGGTCGCTCTTGCCCACCGGCCCGTCATAGCGGCGCGAGGCGCCGATCTGGATGCCGACGACGCCGGTCATCTCGACCAGAATGCCGGCCATCACCAGCCCGGCGACCAGCCAGCCCGGCACGCCCGGCACCGCCGCCAACGGTAGATACAGCATAGCGTCCGCGACGACGTCGCCCAGTTCGTTCAGAACCGCGCCCAAGCGGCTTTTCATGTCATGCTCGCGGGCCAGCATGCCGTCGATGGCGTTCAGGGCCATGCGCAGGAACAGCACCACCGGCAGCGCCAATAGGGGCCAGCGCGCCTCCGGCAGCCACAGGATCGCCGCGCCGCCGGCTGCCGATAGTAGCGCCGCCGCCACGGTTACCTGGTTGGCGGTAACACCCGCGCGGGCCAGCGCGCCGCAGACCGGCCGCAGCAGGGCTTGAAATCGGGGCTTCAGATCGTAAATAGTCGCCACGGTGGCCTCACTTCAAAAATATTGACTGCATTCTCCTATAAGCGCTGAAGATTAACAATTTGAGACTGGGACGGCACGGTCAAATGCGCTATGAAATTGGCCAGTTATAACGGAATTGCAAAACGCGCCGAGTTTCCATGGCGCCTGACGGGATTTATGACACAGAAGATCAATACATACCGGGCCGGGCCGGACGAGCAAGGTCACTTCGGCATTTTCGGGGGCCGCTTCGTGGCTGAAACCCTGATGCCGCTGATTCTGGAGGTCGAAAAGGCCTGGAACACCGCCAACGGCGACCCGGATTTCTGGCAAGAGCTGGAATATTATTTCAAACATTATGTCGGGCGGCCCAGTCCGCTCTATTTCGCCAAGCGACTGACCGAGCATTTTGGCGGCGCGAAAATCTATTTCAAGCGCGACGAGCTGAACCACACCGGCGCGCATAAGATCAACAACTGCATGGGCCAGATCCTGGTCGCCAAGCGCATGGGCAAAACCCGCATCATCGCGGAAACCGGCGCCGGCCAGCATGGCGTGGCCACCGCCACCGTCTGCGCGCTGTTCGATCTGCCCTGCACCATCTACATGGGCTCGAAGGATATTGAACGTCAGGCGCCCAACGTGTTCCGCATGAAGCTGCTGGGCGCCGAGGTGAAGTCGGTCACCAGCGGCTCGAATTCGCTGAAGGATGCGATGAACGAGGCGTTGCGCGACTGGGTCGCCAATGTCGAGGACACCTTCTACATCATCGGCACTGTCGCCGGCCCGCATCCCTACCCGTCCATGGTGCGCGACTTCCAGTCGGTGATTGGCCGCGAGACCCGCGAGCAGATGATGGAAGCCGAGGGCCGCCTGCCCGACAGCCTCGTCGCCTGCATCGGCGGCGGCTCCAATGCGATGGGCCTGTTTCACTCGTTTCTCGACGAGCCGGACATAAAGATCATCGGGGTCGAGGCGGCGGGTCATGGGGTCGATACCGACAAGCATGCGGCCTCGCTGACCGGCGGCCGCCCCGGCGTGCTGCATGGCAACCGCACCTATCTGCTGCAGGATGATGACGGCCAGATTCTCGAGGCTCACTCGATATCGGCCGGCCTCGATTACCCCGGCATCGGGCCGGAACATTCCTGGCTCTATGAAACCGGCCGCGTCGAATATGTCTCGGCCACCGACAAGGAGGCGCTGGAGGCCTTCCAGCTCTGCAGCCGGATGGAAGGCATCATCCCGGCGCTGGAACCCTCCCATGCGCTGGCTTATGTCTCTAAAATCGCGGGCGATTTGCCCAAGGATCATATCCTCTGCATGAACATGTGCGGCCGGGGTGACAAGGATATCTTTACCGTCGCCGAAGCCCTGGGGGTAAAGATATGAGCTCCTCGGATTCCGGCCGTATCCGCCGCCGCTTCGAGGCGCTGACCGCGGAAGGCCGTGGCGGGCTGGTGGCCTTTCTTACCGCCGGCGATCCCGACTACGAAACGTCAAGGGAGATCGTATTCGGCCTGCCGAAAGCCGGCGCCGACTTGATCGAACTGGGCATGCCCTTTTCCGATCCGATGGCCGATGGTCCGTCGGTCCAGGCGGCCTCGCTGCGGGCGCTGGCGACCGGCATGAAGTTGGCCAAGGTGCTGCAGATGGTGCGTGAATTCCGCGCCACCGACGACGACACGCCGATCGTGCTGATGGGCTATTACAATCCCATTTACAGCTATGGTGTAAACAAATTTCTGGCCGAGGCGCGCGAATCGGGCGTCGACGGGCTGATTATCGTCGACCTTCCGCCCGAAGAAGACGAGGAACTTTGCCTGCCCGCGCTGAAGGCCGGGCTGAACTTCATCCGGCTGGCCACGCCCACCACCGACGACAAGCGCCTGCCGGCAGTTTTGTCAAACACCAGCGGTTTCATCTATTATGTCTCGGTAATGGGAACTACCGGCACGACATCGGCGTCGGACGAGGCTATAAAGACGGCGGTTGAGCGATTGCGTCGCCATACCGATCTGCCGATTGGCGTTGGATTCGGCATCAAGACGCCGGAAAATGCGCGCGCGGTGGCCTCGGTCGCCAACGCGGCCGTGGTCGGGTCGGCGATTGTCGATCGCATCGTGGACGGGCTGGACGATGGTGGCAAGCCCAAGGAAGGGCTGGTTGCCGGGGTGCTGGATTATGTAAGTGAACTGGCTGCGGGCGTGCGCGGCAGCGGGGGCAAGCAATGAACTGGCTTACCAATTTCGTCCGGCCAAAATTCCAGGCGCTGGTCAAGCAGACCGAGCAGCCGGATAATCTGTGGTTCAAATGCACCAACTGTGGACAGATGATCTTCCATCGGGATCTGGAGGAAAACCTCTTCGTCTGCCAGCATTGCGACCATCATATGCGGGTCGAAGTGAAAAAACGGCTGGAGATGATGTTCGACGACGGCGCCTATGACCGCATCGAATTGCCCAAGGCCGTTTTGGACCCCTTGAAATTCCGCGATCTCAAGCGCTATACCGACCGTCTGAAGGAATCCCGCGCCAAAACTGGCGAAGAAGACGCCATTATCGTGGCCCATGGCGCCATGGGCGGCCACAAGGTGGTGATTGCCGCCTTTGATTTCAGCTTCATGGGCGGCTCCATGGGCGTGGCCGTGGGCGAGGGCCTGGTCTCGGCTGCCAAGCTGGCCGTGCTGCAGGACGCGCCGCTGATCGTCGTGCCGGCCTCGGGCGGCGCGCGCATGCAGGAAGGCATCCTGTC
>JADFVY010000127.1 GCA_015222795.1 Pseudomonadota bacterium
GGCCATTGCGGTGAAGTCGGTGCCGCCGAAATCGACGCCCTGGTTGATCAGTTCGCTGTTGCGTTGCTTGATTTCGATCAGCGCCAGGGATTCGTCGACGAACACGACGATGACGACCGGCAGCTTCATGTCGCGCGCCGTCGCCAACTCGCCCAGCACCATTTCCAGCCCGGCGTCGCCGGTGAAGGCGACCACCGGGCGGTCGGGCGCGGCATGCTTTACGCCCATGGCCAGCGGCAGGGCGCAGCCCATGGTGCAGAAACCGGTGGACTGCAACAGGGTCCGGGGCTTGTTGCAGCGCCAGATCTGGCTCAGCAATATCCGGTGTGCGCCGGTGTCGACGGTGGCGATGCCATCCTCGGGCAATATCTTGCGCACTTCGTCGGCAATCGCCGCCGGGCCCCACGCCTCGTCGACGCGGAAGGCCGTCGCCAACTCCTGGCGCACCCTGGCGGGCTCGGCGTCGGGCCATGAGTCCGGGTTCGGGGTCAATTTAATCGCCATCGTGCGCAGGCTGGCCCCGATGTCGCCGACGAAGCTGACATTCGCCATATGGACATAATGGGTGTTCGGCGCCGCCGCGAACTCGATGACCGGTTTTTCCGAGGCGTCCCACGGGTTGGTCCAGGAATGGCGCATCTCGACCGGGTCATAGCCCACCAGAATAAGGAGATCGGCCTGCTCGATCAGCGGCATCAGATGGTCGTCGGCGGATGGCGACAGGCCGGCCGCCCCCAGCGATAATGCGTCGTCCTCGGGATATGCGCCCTTGGCCTTGTAGGTGGTGATGACGGGGATCGCGAAATCCATCGCCAGCGCGGTCAGCATGTCCGGCGCGTCCTTGTATTCCAGCGCCTCCATGCCGACGATCATCAGCGGCCGTTCGGCGCCCGACAGAAGGTGCCGCGCCGTCACCATATCCTCGCTACTGGCCGGCTGGCTGGGGATTGGCCGCGGCCGGCGCATCGGCGACGCATCCGGCTCCAACGCGGCGCCGGCGACCATCGGTAGATCTATATGAACCGGGCCCGGCGGGCTGTCGGTGGCGATCGACATCGCCTTGTCGATAATCGCGTCGGCGGCGCCGGGCACCACCTCGAAGCTGGCCTTCACCAGGGGGCGGACGATGGCGGCGTGATCGATCACCTGATGGGTATAGGTATGGCGCTCCCACGGGTCGACCGAACCGGTTATGAAAATCAGCGGCACCCGGTCCAGTTTGGCGTTGGCCACCACATTCACCGCGTTCGCCATGCCGGGCCCGATGGTGGTCAGCAGTACCGGCGGGCGGCCGGTGGCGTGCCAGGCGCCTTCGGCCATGAAGCCGGCATTGTTTTCATGCTTGGTCAGGATGAATTCGATTCCGACCTCGCGCAACGCCTCCATCAGCACCAGCACTTCTCCGCCGGGGATACCGTAAACATGGGTGCAGCCGCCCTCCTTGAGGCGCTGGGCGATCAGTTGCGCGGCGGTAGCCATTCGATCAGCTCCCCGCCAGTTTATGTGGCATGTTCAGATAACCGTCACGGGTCTGGGGCAGTTTGCGGTTCAGAAGGCGCGAGGCGACCACGGTGCGCAGAATCTGCGCGGTGCCGCCACCGATGGTGAACATGCGGGCGTCGCGCACCATGCGCTCCAGCGGCAGGTCGCGTGAGTAGCCGGCGGCGCCGAACATCTGCAGTGCGTCATTGGTCACGGCAATCGCCGATTCGCTGGCGAAGATCTTGGCTTCGGCGGCCTGGGTGATGTCGGGGAAGCCGGTTCCCGCGCCCGCCGCCGCCCGGTGCAGCAACAGCCGCGCCGCCTCAAGCCGGGTGTGCATGTCGACCAGCATCCATTGCAGACCCTGGAACTCGGCGATCGGCCGGCCGAACTGCTCGCGTGTCCCCATATAATCCAGCGCCTGATCGTACGCGCCCGCGGCGATCCCCAGGGCAACCGTCCCGGCGCCGAGGCGCTGGGCGTTGTATGCGTTCATCAGCCCGGCGAAGCCGCGCCGCAATCCCTCGGGCGGGATCAGTATCATGTCGTCGGGAACCTCCATATCCTTGAAGAACAGTTCGGTTTCCGGAATGCCGCGCAGGCCCATGGTCTTTTCGCGGCGGCCGATCCGAAGGCCGGCCGGCGTGTCGGCGTCGGCGTCGCGCACGACGATGAAACCGGCGATGCCCTGCTCGGCGCCATCCTCGAAGACCCGGGCGAAAATCAGGTGCAGCCGCGACACGCCACCACCGGTGATCCAGTGCTTGCCACCATTGATGACGTAGCGGTCGCCCTTGCGGTCGGCTCGTGTCGTCATTTGCGAGGCGGCGCTGCCGGCGCCGGGTTCGGTGATGCAGATGGCGGGCTTGTCGCCGGCCAGCACCAGCTCGGCGGCCAGCCTCTTCTGTTTTTCGGAGCCGTATTCCATGATCGCGCCGATGGCGCCCATGTTGCCCTCGACGACGATGCGCGCGGTGACCCCGCAGACCTTGGCGATCTCCTCGACGATCAGCAACACTTCCCGGTAGCCCAGGCCCTGGCCGCCAAATTCCTCGGGTATGGTGAAGCCCATGAAGCCGGCCTTGGCCAGGGTCGCGACGTTATTCCAGGGGTACGCCTCGTCGCGGTCGATTTCCGCCGCTCTCGGCGCGAATTCATTCGTCGCCAGGGTCCTGGCATGTTGCTGCAGGTCTTTCTGCGTATCGCTCAACTCGAACATCTTTTCTCCATGGGCTCTGTTTCACACGGCCGTATAAATAACCGGGAGTTTGCGTTCGCGCCAGCATTCAGCCGGAATTTCACTCCGATTTGTCCGTTTCCAGATTGTCAGGCTTCAGGTCCGGATGTTCTTTCAGGATCGGGTTTATGATCTGCTCGAAGGCCGAATCCAGGACATTGCCGAAGGCGCGGCGGTATTGGGCGAATTCCTCCGGGTCCGAGGTTTCCCTCACCTTCAGCATGGCGTCGTTCAGTTTGCCCCCATAATCGAACATCAGGGCCAGAACGTGCCGCGCGGTCTCTCTCTCCATATCGGTACCCTCCTTGTTCCGTCTGACTAACATGTCACAACGACGGGAGAAGGCAATGTTTGTGTGTCAGAGCCTGTTTCGGCCAAATGGGGCAGCTTTATCGCGGCAGGCGTTTCAGGCAGAGGCCGCTGTTTCCCGTTGCGCCCAGTATGGGGATCGAGGGGTCGGCGGCGGCTTCGGCCAGCAGGTCGGTTTCCGTCGCGCCGCCCCGTGGATCGCGAACCGTCATGGTGAAAGCGCGAAGCCGGATGACGAGCGCGCCTTCCTGTTCCAGCAACAAGGCATAGATGATCTCGGCACGGCGGCCATCCACCATGCCCTCGGTCTCGACGGCCAGCCCCAGCCAGCCATTGCCATCGACGGTCCCGACCAGGGATTCCGCCGGCTTGCCCGGCTCCAGCATGAAGAAATCGGCGATGTGGTAGCGGTCCGATTCGCCTTCCCGTGAAGCGCCGATGGACAGGAAAACAGTATCCGAAAGATCCAGCCGCTCGGTGCATTGATCCCCCGCCGTCGCCATCCAGTCGCCGGAAAAATCATATTGCAGAACGACGCGGTCGGGCAGTGGTTGCGACGGCGGTTCGGAGCTGGCGCAGGCGGCCAGCAGGAAGGCCACCGGTGCGAGGATGGTAACTGGTCGGATCAAGTGTACTCTCCAGGCTCGAATTCCCGTTCTGTTCCAGCCGAATGGAAGAACGCAACCGGAGTCAACCGGAAATCCCGCCAACGCGTTTCAGGCAATAGCCGTCGCCACTTACATAAATGAAATAGGGGTTTTTGTCCCAATTGTCGTTGTATGTCCGCATATCGACAGTCTTCGGTTCGTAAATCCCGCTGGGGTCCACCGTCGTGCGGGTCCACTCCGTTATCATCAAGTGCTCTGCGTCGCGTGGTTTGAGGGTTATCCGGTGCCGGATTGTCATCGGTCCCTGCAGCATGCTGCCACCAGTCGCCGGTTTCGGGTCTTCGATTACCGACAACAGGCTGCCGTCCAAGCCAACCTTTTCGGGCCAGGTGACGGAGTTGGCATCGTCATACAGGAAGCCTCCGAAGGACACGTAATATTCCAGGGCGCCCTTTTCCGGGTCGCGCGAGATTTCCATGAACCGCTGCCGCGACAATGGCAGGTTCTCGGCGCAAGAATTGCCACGGGTCAGTATGTAGCGACCTTCATAGACAAAGCCATCCACGGCGACCGGCTTTGTTTCCGCGATTTTTTGCTCGTTCTCTGCAAGCCAGGCGGCATGCATGGCCTGCAGTTGATCTTGCGTGTAGATCCCGGCTTGCATGAGTTCCAATCCTTTCCGGATCTGCTTCTCGGTCAACCCGGTATTCCAACCGTGTGGGCCAGCGACGGCAACCTCGAAGAATCCGGTGTTGCCGGGCAAATCATGCCTTCGCATAACCAACGGAAAAGGTACGGTCTTTTCCGGCCAGTTTTCTGGTGGCGCGTCAATGGGCTCCAACCAAATACTCGTCAACCGGTATGTCGCATGTGGCTGAAATTCCACCGGAAAGGGCTGCCAGGGCAATTGGAGTCCGTATTTTCTAACCGCCATGACGGCTTTCAGTTCATAGACGCCCGGCGGCACGCGGAGTTCAGGGGTCTCGGGACATTCCACGCGCCACTCCGCGCGGTAATTGAATCCCGGCCCGCTGTCGGAAGTGTAATGAACCCCGGTGTCATATTTATTGATGACAAGGGTAGCGGTCCTTATTTCCATGCTTACGGTGTTATCTGTAAGACGGCCGCTACTCCAGCAAACGGGTATATTATACACAATATCATCGCCGCCGCCGCCGCCGCAGGCGCCGAGCAGCAACAATGCCGCGACCGGTCGCCAACCTGAACTCTTCCGAAATCCGAACATTGATAGTCCTCTTCGCTATGAGCTTTCATTGTGAATTTGTCATCCCGCGCGCGGGAGTCAGGCCAAAGCCGGCGGCGCCCATTGTCGGCATTGAGCCCGCAGGATCAATGCCGATCCGTGTAAATACTAATAGGCCCGAAGGCTGAAAGCAAAGCCATCCGGTTCTTCTTTTCAGGGGATTGGTGGATTCCTAATCGAACGCGAAAGCCCGCATCGATAAAATCCCCCGGCCATGGGCGTTGTGGATGACGCGGCCGGGGCCGCCGCCGGCGCCCATGGCGACGGGGAGGGGCAGGAGGTGGTCCGGGGTGGGGTGGTTGCGGGTGTAGTGGGGGTGATCGGCGGCCCGGGCCAGCGCATCGGCATCGCCCTCCTCGATGACACCGGTGGCCCAGGTTTCGAATTCCACGACGTAATCGGCGGGCGGCGAGTCCTCATCATATTTTTGGAACATGCGCAGATTGTGGGTCAGCCCGCCGCTGGCCAGGATCAGCACGCCCACGTCGCGCAAGGGCGCCAGCCTGCGCCCGATTTCCAGATGATGCGCCACGTTGCGGCCCGGCTGTATCGACAGGGGAGCCACCGGTATGCTGGCATCCGGGTACATAAGCCTGAGCGGCGACCAGACCCCGTGGTCGAGGCCGCGTTTGTGATCGGTTGCGCCACCGGTCAGTTCGGCGGCGAAGGCGGCCAGTTCGGGCGCGCCGGGGGCGGGATATTCGATCTGGTACAGGGCCTCGGGGAAGTTATGGAAATCGCGGATGGTTCTCGGCGTAACCGCCGCACCCGCCATCGGCTCGGCGGTCTCCCAATGGGCTGAAATGCACAATATCGCCCGCGGGCGCGGCAATTCCTTGCCCAGGCGCCGCAGGAAGGCGCTGGTCTCGTCCGGCTGGATCGCCATCATCGGCGAGCCGTGGCCGACGAATATTGCGGGGAGTGGCGTCGTCATGAGAGGAATATGGACGGCCCGCGCGGGACCGTCCATCTCCGAGGTCAGATTTCGCGGCCGAGTTTCGCATCGACCGACAGCGGGCCGGCGCCCTTGAACAGGATCGCCAGCGCGACCGAGCCCCACATCAGTGGATATTCGTATCCGCCACTGGTCCAGGCGAAGCCGTTGCCCCAATGGATCGTCACGGCGACCGCCATGAAGCCGACCACCTGGGCGGCGACGACGCGGGTCAGGAAACCGGCCGCCAGCAGGATGCCGCCGACGAATTCCAGCAATGCCACATACCAGGCCAGCAGCGCCGCCGGCTCCAGGCCGATCTGGGAAAAGAAACCGATAGTGCCTTCCATGCCGCCGAACAGCTTCATATAGCCGTGTGGCACAAGCAAAAGTCCGGTGGCGACACGCACCAGCGGCCAGCCTAGCGGCTCCAGTTTTTCGTAAATCGCACCCAGGGCGGGGACGAGCAGTCGGGTTGGTTCGGTGGTGATATCCGTCATCTCATATTCTCCTGTCGTAAGGTTCAGGCCGCCAGCTTCAGCCGGCCGCGGTCATGCGGTTCGTCGAAATCGATCACCGGCCCGGCGGGCACGATGCCGGTCGGGTTGATGGTTGGGTGGCTGCGGTAATAATGGTCCTTGATATGCGCCAGGTTCACGGTCCCGGCGACGCCGGGGGTCTGGTACAGCTCGCGGGTCCAGGCCCAGAGGTTCGGATGATCGACCAGGCGCTTCAGGTTGGTCTTGAAATGCCCGACATAGACAGCGTCGAAACGCACCAGCGTGGTGAACAGCCGCCAGTCCGCCTCGGTAATCCGGTCGCCGGTCAGATAGCGCTGGCGCGACAGCCGGTGTTCCAGTGTCTCCAGCGCCTCGAACAGGTTTCGGACCGCCACGCCGTAAGCCTTCTGACTGGTCGCGAAGCCTGCCTTGTAGACGCCGTTGTTAACGTGGCCATAGACATAGTCGTTGATCCAGTCGATATCGTCGCGCAGTTCCGCCGGATAGAGGTCCGGATCGGTCGCCCCGACCGCGTCGAAGGCCGAATTGAACATCCGGATGATCTCTGCGGATTCGTTATTGACGATGGTCCCGGTCTGCTTGTCCCACAGCACCGGAACGGTTACCCGTCCGCTGTAGTTCGGGTCGGCCTTCGTATAGATTTCATGCAGATGGCGAGCGCCGTTAACGTCGTCGGGCATGACGCCCTCGCCGGGATCGAAGCTCCAGCCCTGTTCGCCCATCAGCGGGTTGGCCATCGACACCGATATCATGCCCTCCAGCCCTTTCAGCGCCCGGAAAATCAGCGTGCGATGGGCCCAGGGGCAGGCAAGTGAAACATAAAGATGATAGCGTCCGGCCTCGGCCTTGAAGCCGCCCTTGCCGGTCGGTCCGGGGCGCCCGTCCGGGGTTACCCAGTTGCGGAAGGCCGAAGCCCGCCGCACGAATTGACCGCCCGTCTTCTTCGTGTCGTACCAGCGGTCTTGCCATTTGCCGTCAATTAACAATCCCATCTCGTCATTCTCCGCATTGGTTGGTTTGTTTTCCTGACAAACCATATGATTGAATGCGGATTGAATAACAATCCGCCCTCCGGTAAACATATTGTTCGAAATAAGAAACAATAGGTGCGACGATGGATAATCTTTCCGGCATGGCGGTATTCGCGCAGGTCGTTGAGGCCCGCAGCTTCACGGGCGCGGCACGGCGTCTGGGCATGTCCAAGGCGGCGGTCAGCAAGCAGGTGTCCCGGCTGGAGGAACGGCTGGGCGCGCGGCTGTTGAACCGAACGACCCGCAAGCTCAGCCTGACCGAGGTCGGCGCCGCCTTCTACGAACGCTGCGCGCGGATTGTCGCCGAAGCCGAGGAGGCGGAACTCGCGGTCACCCGGCTTAACGAGACGCCGCGCGGAACGCTGCGGGTCGATGTGCCGGTCAATTTCGGGATGCAATATCTGGCGCCGCTGTTGCCACCCTTCATGCTGGCCAATCCGGAACTGAAGGTCGATATCAGCTTCAACGACCGATTCGTGGATCTGGTGGACGAGGGTCACGACCTTGCGGTGCGCATCGGTCAATTGCCCGATTCCAGCCTGATCGCACGAAAACTGGCGGAATCCGGGTCAGTGATATGTGCCGCGCCGGAATATTGGGACAGGCATGGCCGGCCGTCGCACCCATCCGAACTGGCGAACCATAATTGCTTCGCCTACAGCTATCTGGTGACCGGCAATGAGTGGCGGCTCAAGGGTCCCGAGGGAGAGGTGGCAGTGCGTGTATCCGGGTCGCTAACCGCCAATAACGGTGACGTGCTGCGCCAGGCAGCGGTGGCCGGGCTGGGCGTCGTCGCCACGCCGATTTTCATGGCCTGCGACGACCTTCGCGACGGCCGGCTGGAGCCGGTGTTGCGGGATTACGACCCGCCAAATCGGGGCATTCATGCGGTCTATCCCCATAACCGGCACCTGTCGGCCAAGGTGCGGGCCTTCGTGGATTATCTGGTCGAGGCGCTGGACCCCGCGCCGTGGGGAGATGCCTGCTGACGCTCGCGGGCGGGGCGTGGCGGATCAATTCCGCGTTATATCACGCGCTCGTCAGTTCTGCCTTGCGCGGCTTTGCCCTAGCCTGACCGGGCTGAAAGGAGCGTTCGATGAGTGGAGTCTGGCCGAAACCGGCATTGCCGGTATTCCTGATCGCCATGCTGGTTGTCGCGGTTGACGGGCGCGTGGCCTTTGGCCAGCAGGGCAGCGCGGCCGTTACGACGCCCAAAACCCACTTCAAGGTCGAACGCCCCGCCGATATGTTTCCCAACACGGCCGAAACGGTCTACCAGAACATCCGCGCCGAAATGGCGGCGGGTTATGCGCTGGCGCGGATGCCGGACCTCAGGAACTATCTTTCCTGGCGGCGTTTCAATACGGCGCCCTATCGATCGGCGACGCATGGCGCGCGCTATGTGAACAATTACGCCAACCGGGTCGGCCAGGCCTACGGCGCCTTCGAGGAGGCCGGCATATTGCCGGCGGGCTCGATCCTGGTGAAGGACAGCTTCACCGCCACCGCGGACGGCGGCATCTATCCCGGCCCGATGTTCGTGATGGAAAAAATGGAAACCGGGTTCAATTCTCAAAGCGGCGACTGGCGCTATAGCATGATCATGCCGGACGGCAGCCTGTTCGGCGAGACGAAGGGCGTGAACGCCGATGCGGTGCAGTTCTGCGTCGGCTGCCATGCGGGGCGCCGGCAATATGACCACCTGTTCTTCCTCCCCGAGGAATTCCGGCTGACGCCAATGGCAACCGGTCAGTAAAGGGCAAATTTCCATTCCGGGCAGTACGAACTGGATCGCCGATGCTGTTGGTACCGGCCCCCTGCCGCTGCGCAAAGCCTCAGTAATTATCCGTATAATGATAATAATAACGCAAACTAAAATGCGCCAATATATTAATTCTAATATCACAACTTAATCACAACAATGCAATTGTAAATAACGAGTTCGTAATTATTCACTATTATTAGTTGACGCTTTTCCCGCCTGCCTCCATCGTCACAAAAGAGCCGCGAACGGGCGACCCCGAGGGGTGCGGCTTCCAGTGCAACTTTATCCAGTATCAGGAGGCAGAAAATGACTACGCGAAGTGTAAGACTCACATTGCCCGAACTTATGACGGCCATGCTCGCGGCGGCGTTCGTGGCGCTTGGCCATGCTTCACCGGCCGCGGCCAACGGCCACGAACCGGAGGGCGTGACGTCGGGAAACGGGAATATAAAGCTCTCGGTTTCCGGCCAGGTGAATCGGGGCGTGCTCTATGTCGATGATGGTGCGGACGAGCAGTTCTTCCATGTCGACAACGACAACTCCTCTACCCGCGTGCGTTTCGTGGGGTCGGGATCGTTCAGCGACGATATCAGCGTCGGCACCGTCGTCGAAGTGCAGTTCGAATCCAACTCGACCGCCAATATCAAGATGAACCAGGACAGCGCGACGGGAGACGACAATTTCACCCAGCGCAAACTGGAACTCTACTTCGATCACAAGCGTTATGGCCGGCTCTGGCTGGGTCAGGGCGATACGGCGTCGAACGGGACCTCGGAGGTCGATCTGTCGGGAACCGGCGTCATCGGCTATTCCGGCGTCGCCGATATGGCCGGCGGCATCGAATTTCAGGATACCGGCGGGACCGGCCCGTCGATCGGTTCCACCTTCAGTAACATGGATGGGTTGAGCCGCGACGACCGGCTGCGCTACGACACTCCGAATCTCGGCGGTTTTAAATTGTCCGGCAGTCTGATCGAGAACGGCGCGGCGGACGTGGCCTTGCGCTACAACGCCGCCTTTGGCGGGTTCGAACTGGTTTCGGCCCTCGCCTATTCCAGCAACAGTGGCCGCGACAAGGGGCCAGGCGACCTGGGTTTCAGCCAGATCAATGGCTCGGTTTCGGTGCACCACGACAGCGGTTTTAACGTGACCGCCGCCGCCGGCCAACGTGACCTGGACGATCTGGCCCGCGACGAGGATCCGTTCTTCTGGTACGCGAAAGCCGGCTACAAATGGGGCGGCGGCATTGGCGGCACGGCCATAGCGTTCGACTATATGCAGGCCGACGATATCGACGAGGATAACGACGAAGGTGTTTCCTATAGCGTCATGCTGGTGCAGAAGATCGACAAGATTGCCACCGACCTCTATCTCGGCGGCAGAATTTATCAGCTTGATCGCACGGACCGGAACTTCGACGACGTCGCCGCCGTCATGGCCGGCGCCCGCGTGAAATTCTGATCGGAGGACATCATGAAACCGAACGGGAAAAACATAACCGTTTCCGGCCATTGGCTCGCGGCGGCGATGCTCGCGGCAAGCCTGGCGGCCTGCTCCCCCGGGGAATCCGTCGACTATACTCCCATCGACGAAATCCCGCCTGGCCCCGGGCTGCTCAGCGGCGAGGACGGGGAATTTACCCTGTACCGATAGGCCGGAAACAAAGGGGCCGTTCGCGAAAGCGGGCGGCCCCGACCGTTTTACAGGCGCGGGTCCACCGGCTCGCTTTCCAGGGCCAGCACGGCGAAGTGGCAGTTCGGCCGGACCAGTAGGCAGCGGAGACGGTAATTGCAGCGCGACCTCGTCCTTCGAGACGCCCCTACGGGGCTCCTCAGGATGAGGCTCCAATATTTGTGCCCTCATCCTGAGGAGGGCCTTAGGCCCGTCTCGAAGGACGAGGTTGCTCGGTGTTCGCGCATGCGAAAAGTTACAGCCTTGGGTCCACCGGTTCGCTTTCCAGGGCCAGCACCGCGAAGACGCATTCGTGGACGCGGTATAGCGGCTCGCCGCTGGCGAAGCGTTGCAGGGCCTCCATGCCCAGTGCGAATTCGCGTAGCGCCATCGAACGCTTGTGCGACAGCCCGCGCCGGCGCAGCCGTTCCAGATCGGCGGGCGCGGTGTATTCCGGGCCGTAGATGATGCGCAGATATTCGCGGCCGCGGCATTTCACCGCCGGCTGCACCAGCCCGCGACCGTCGCGCTGGATCCAGTCCAGCGGCTTGACCACCATGCCCTCGCCGCCGGTCCCGGTCATTTCCTCCCACCAGCGCGTAGCCTCGGCCTCGCTGGCCTCGTCGGACAGATCGACGATGCGGTGGGCCGTCGCCATGATCAGCTTCGGGTCTTGCGCGGCCAGTTCGGCCAGGGTGTCCATGTGCCATTGGTGGTTCTTGTCGCTGTGAACCACCCCTTCGGTGGCCAGCAGATGGAAAGGCGCGATTTTCAGATCGTCGATGCCGCCGACCGGCCAGCAATAGCGGCGGTAGGCCTCGACATAGGCGTCCAGCATGTCTTTCCGGCCCTCGTACCGGTTCAGCATTTCGACCGTGCCGTCCATGCCCAGCGCCGCCGCGCTTTTCAGCGCATCGACCGCCGTCCCCATGCTGGCCTGTCCGGCCGCCCCGACGGCGGCATATTGCAGGCGCAGCAGGCCTTCCGCCTTGGCCGACCAGGGCATGATCTCGGCGTCCAGCGCGATCCAGCCGGTCTCGAAGCGGTCCCACAGGCCGGCGCCGTCCATGGCGGCGGCGATGCGGTCCAGTACGGCGGTTTCCATTGCCGCGTCGGGGAAGAAGTGGCGGCCCGTGCGGGTATGGATCAGGCCCCGGCGGTCGCCGGTCTCGCCGAAGCGCTTGCGTGCGACCTCGCCATCGCGGCAGAGCGTGATCACCGCGCGCGAGCCCATATGCTTTTCTTCGCAGATCACGCTCGCTACGCCGGCTTTCCGGAAATAGGAAAACGCCTCGCGCGGATATTCCAGCCAGGGGCCTTCATCGGCGGTCGCGGTCGGTGACATGGTGGGTGGCAGATAGATCAGCCAGCGCGGGTCGGCGGCGAAACGGCTCATCACCTCCAGCGCCGCCGCGCCGTTTTCCGCGCGCACCGTGACATTGCCATGCAGGGCGGTGCGAATGATGCGTTTGCCCGCGACATCCTCGATATCCAGCAGGTCGCCGGGGCGGTCCTCTCCGCCGGGGCCCGCCGGGCGCAGCGGTTTGACCGATTCGTAATATTCCTGGCGCGCCGGGACGTCGACCAGGTCGCGCTCGGGATAGCGTAGCGCCGTCAGCTTGCCGCCGAAGACGCAGCCGGTATCGATGCAGATCGTCCGGTTCAGCCATTCGGCCTCGGGCACCGGGGTGTGGCCATAGACCACCATCGCCTTGCCGCGATAGTCGCCGGCCCAGTTGTAGCGCACCGGCAGGCCGTATTCGTCGGTCTCGCCCGTGGTCTCGCCATAGAGCGCGAAGTTGCGCACGGCGCCCGACGCGCGGCCCTGAAATGCCTCTTTCAGCCCGGCATGGGCGACCACCAGCTCGCCATGGTCCAGTACGTAATGGCTGACCAGGCGATCGATGAAACGGGCGACCTCGTCGCCGAACCCCTCCGGCTCGCGCTCCATCTGCTCCAGGGTTTCCGCCAGCCCATGGGTTTGCGTGACGTTACGGCCCTTCAGGGCCCGCATCAGCTTGTTTTCGTGATTGCCGGGAATGCACAGCGCGGTCCCCGCCGCCACCATCGACATGGCGATGCGCAGTACGCCGGGCGAATCCGGCCCGCGATCCACCAGATCGCCCAGGAAGATCGCGCGGCGGCCTTCGGGGTGGGTAATGTCCGGCGCCTCGCGCGTGCCGCCCACCGCCCAGCCCAGCGTTCCCAGCAGATCCACCAGCTCGTCGCGGCAGCCATGCACGTCGCCGACGATGTCGAAGGGGCCGGTCTCGTGGCGCAGGTTGTTCCACAGCGGCTGGCGCTCGATTACCGCGGCGTCCAACTCTTCCGGCGTGTCGAAAACATGGATATGGCGGAAGCCTTCCTTCTTCAGCGCCCGCAGCGAGCGGCGCAATTGCTGGCGCTGGCGGCGCACCACATGGGGGCCGAAATCGCGGTCGGGCCGGTTTTTGTTGCGTTCCTGGCAGAGCTCTTCCGGCATGTTCAGCACGATGGCCACCGGCAGCACATGGCATTCACGGGCCAACTGCACCAGCGGCTTGCGCGCCTCCATCTGCACGTTGGTGGCATCCACCACGGTCAGCCGTCCGCCCAGCAGCCGCGTGCGGGCGATGTAATGCAGCACGTCGAAGGCTTCCTTCGTTGCGCCCTGGTCGTTCTCGTCGTCGGCGACCAGGCCGCGGCACCAGTCCGACGACAGCACTTCCGTCGGCAGGAAATGTTTCGCCGCGAAGCTGGACTTGCCGCTGCCCGACGGGCCGACCAGCGCCACCAGGCAGAGTTCGGGAATTTTGATATTCATCGCGTGAACACCGCCATCTGAGTGGGCGGGCCGAACTTTTCGTCCTCCTCGCCGATAGGGGTGAATCTCACCTCATAGCGGCTGCGTTCCGCCACGCCTTCCGCCCATTCGCGGAATTCGGCGCGGGTCCATTCGAAGCGGTGGTCGCGGTGGCGCAGCGCGCCTTCCTTCATGCCCTCGAACTTTGCGTTATATTCGCGGTTGGGCGTCGTGACGATCACCGTCTTCGGGTTGGCCCAGGCGAAGATCGCGCGCTCCAGCGCCGGGATGCGGGGCGGGTCCAGATGCTCGATTACCTCCACCAGGCAGGCCGCGTCATAGCCGGAAATCCGCTTGTCGCGATAGGTCAGCGCGCCCTGGAACAGCTCGATGCGCTCGCGCTCGCGCTCGCTCATGCGGTCCAGATACAGCCTGCGCGCCGCGATCTCCAGCGAGCGGGTGGAGGCATCCATGCCGGCCACGCGATCGAACCCGCGCTCCTTGAAAAGCCGCTTCAGCAGCTTGCCCTCGCCGCAGCCCAGATCGATGGCGCTGCGCGCGCCGGCTTGCGTCAGTGCTTCTAGCACCGTGCGATATCGCTGTTCGTTGAGGCTGATCTTTTCCTCCAGCGCCTCTTCCTCGGCCCCCTGGTTTTCCGCCGTCTCGTCGGGCTCCGGATCTTCGTCGATCATCAGCCGGGCCAGCGCCTCGCGCGCCAGCGAGTGGCGGCGGCCCAGATAACGATGCGCGATCTGCTCGCGCTCGGGATGGTCCTTCAGCCAGCCTTCGCCCCTGGACAGCAGCTTTTCGATTTCGTCCTTGCCGATCCAGTAATGCTTGTCGCGGTCCAGCACCGGCAGCAGCACATAGAGGTGGTTCAACAGCTCGCTCAGCCGGCATGTCGCGCTCAGCCGCACCCGGTAATAGGGCGACTCGCCCCATTCGGGAAATTTCTCGTCCAGGGCCAGGCGCTCGGCCTCGACCGCATAGCCCAGCGGTTCGAACAGGCTCTTCAGGAAGGCCTCGCCACCGCGGCAGGGCAGGGCGGGCAAGCCGGCTTCCAGCGGGATTGGCGTATCGGCCAGTTCCTCGCGGTCCTTATTGCGTCCGCCCAGCGCCGAGGCGAACACCCGCGCGATGGCGACGCTGAGGAACGACGACGCCACATAGGGCCGGTCGTTGACGTAATGGGCCAGCGTGCGCTCGCCCTTGGTTTTGGAGCCGCGCACCAGCTTGAGCGAATCGACCTCCAGCAACAACGCCGCGGTGCAGCGCTCGTCCGACGCCTCGGGATAAAACACATGCGCCTCGCCGAACGAAACCTTGCGGCTGTGCACGCGGTCCGGCTTCTTGACCAGCAGATAGCCAAGATCGGTGGCGGGTTGGTAGGTGGTGGTGATTGTCAGGAGCATGGGCGCAACATAACCGCATGCGCCCAGCGCGGGAAGACCGCTTTATTGCCCCTCGCGCCGCCAGGCGATGACGGCCATGCCCAGCGCCAGCATCAGGGCCAGCCAGGCCGGCAGGGCGGGAATCTGGCGCACGCCGGTCACCAGATAGTCGCCATTGGCGACAAGGCCGATCCAGCCCCGGCCCGAAGGGGCGCGGTCGGGCGCGGTTCGGCGGATTTGCGGCAGCCCATCGGCCAGCCAGTTGACGGAACCGCGCGTCGCCTCGGTCAGCGGCGCCGGCACGGTCTCGCTGGTCCGCACGTCGGCCCATTCCAGCGGGTTCAGCGCGCCGACGGCGGCCATCGCCACATTGATGCCGTCGCTGACGCGGTAGAGGCCGGCTTCGTCGACCGGCAGGGTCGCCTCGTAACGGCCGGGTCGGGTTTCGGCCAGCTCCACGGTCAGGGTCTCGCCATTTGGCGTTTGTACCTCGATCGGCCAATCGTCGGGCTCGACGCTGCGCCGCAC
>JADFVY010000128.1 GCA_015222795.1 Pseudomonadota bacterium
GCATCCCAGAGTTGGTGAAGGGGGTGGAGGTCGTCGTCACCATGCTGCCCGCCGGCCCCCATGTGCGCGCGGTCCTGCAGGACGGGGGAGCCTTGGCCAATGCGGACTACAGCACACTTTTCATCGAATGTTCGACTATCGACGTCGATACCGCGCGCGCCATGCATGCGGCGGCGGTGGAAGCGGGCATGGAGATGGTCGACGCGCCGGTCTCCGGCGGCACTGCTGGCGCAGCCGGCGCGACGCTAACCTTCATGATGGGCGGGACGGAGGCGGCCTACGAGCGCGCCAGGCCGATCTGCGAGAAAATGGGCAAGGCGGTGATCCATGCCGGCGGCCCGGGCAACGGCCAGGCCGCCAAAATTTGCAACAACATGATCCTGGGCGTCACCATGATAGGCGTCTGCGAGGCGCTGGTGCTGGCCGAGAAGCTGGGACTCGACCATCAGAAGCTTTACGACATCAGTTCGCAATCCTCGGGTTCCTGCTGGTCGCTGAATACCTACTGCCCGGTGCCGGGTCCGGTCCCTACCTCGCCGGCGAACAACGACTACAAGCCGGGATTCGCCGCCGCGATGATGGAAAAAGACCTGAAACTGGCGCAGGCCGCGGCACAGAGCGCCGGCGCAGCCACCCCTATGGGGGCCGCGGCGCTGGCTTTGTACGGGCTTTTTCTTAATGCCGGCCAAGGAAATGTGGACTTTTCCGGGATCATCAAAATGATTCGCGGTAATTAATTGGATCAATTAAAAGAATTTTAAGGAGTATCGGCGAGATTAGGGTCAGAGGAAATGGTTTGGGGCACTTCGTTTCATGTGCAAATCATTTTGAAGTCTTGGACAAACAGCAAGATTGTGGGCCAGCGGTGATTGAACAATATCTGGAATCCATCCACCTGATCGAACGGCTTCATCGGCAATTTCTTGAAGTGGTCAAGGGGGAACTTGAGCGGCAGGACATTCAGGACGTGAATAACGTCCAGGCGGTGATCCTGTACAACATCGGCAAAGACGAGCTGACAGTCGGCGAACTGACGAACCGGGGCTACTATCTCGGCTCGAACGTTTCCTACAATGTCCGCAAGATGGTCGAGAACAATTACCTGATCCAGGAACGCTCGACCCATGATCGGCGTTCGGTGCGCGTGCGACTGTCGGACAAGGGCATTAGGCTGCATGAGCTGCTGGACAACATGTTCGCGGCCCAGGCCGAGAAACTGGGCACCGACATCACCACGCCCCAGGATTTGGACGGCGCCAATGCGCTGTTGCGCAGGCTGGAACGCTTCTGGATCGCCGCGATGAACTTCCCAGTTCGCGCGACCTTCTGAACCGGGCGTAAACGAATGTTCACGAGGCCGTTCCCGCAGGGGAGCGGCCTTTTTATTGGGGGGTTAGGTAGAACTAATCACATGGCGTAATCGCCGGTGGCTAACCTGTTCACCGCCCCGGAACTGCGACGCCCTATCCCGCCAGCGCGCCGAAAAACGCCCCCATACAGAGATCGTGCCAGTTCGGCGGGGTGCCCTTCCGGTGGAAGCCTACATGGCCGCCGCCGGACGCAAGCAGCGGCGTCAGCCTTGCGTTGCTGTCCCAGTCGACGGCGCGGTAACTTTTCGCCGGGATCCAGGGGTCGTTGGCGGCGTGGATCATCAGGGTTGGAATCTCGAGGTCCGGCAGGACGCGCGCTCCGGAACATTCGGTGTAGTAATTATCCGCCGTGCCGAAACCGTTGGCGGGGGCGACCAGCCGGTCGTCGAATTCCCAGATCGTGCGGACTTCGGCCAGCGCCACTCGTTCCCGTTCGCCTAGCGCCGCGCCGGCCCAGTCGACCTTCATCCGATCGATAAGATACCGGTGATAAATATTATTTCTAAAGCCGAGAATTCGCCTCGAGCATTCCGCCAGATCGATCGGGGCCGACACGGTGGCGGCCGCGCGCACCGGAAAGGTATCCGCATGGCGTGCCAGGAAGTTCAGCAGGATGGAGCCGCCCAGAGAATAGCCCGCCATCATGACGCCGCAGCCCAGCATCGCGGGGTCGGGCGCGGCCAGCGCGGCGGCGATATCCTGCCCGCGCCCGGCATGGTAGCGCTGGCCGCAGCAGTCGGCCGATGGCCCCGCCCCGCGCATGTTCAGCCGTAGCACCGAATAACCCAGTCCGGTCAGATGCCGGGCCGTGTTGACCATATAACTGGAACCCTCGCAGCCGGTCAGCCCGTGGACCAGCACCACCAGCGGCTGGCCCGGTTTCCCCTCGTTGAACAGCGCCATCAGCCGGTCGCCACTGCCGTCGCCCGCGTCCAGCGCCAGACGCTCACCGGGGAAATCGAAGCGCGTGCCCAGTTTCCTCAGGGCAGTGTTGCGCAGGGTCTGAAGATCGCCACCCCACCAGGGTGCGCGTGGCCGGAAAGCCGGAAAGTCCACCCGTAGGTTTGCGCCGCTAGTCCGCAAGCCAGTCCCTCACGATAGCGATCTGGTCGGCGGGCATCAGCGACGGCGCGTGGCCGCAGCCTGCAATTTCCACCGCCTCGCAACCTGGTCCGCTGGCCTTCATCCGTTCTACGGTTTCCGGCAGGAGCAGGTCGGACTCGGCGCCTCGCAGCACCAGGACGGGACAATTCACCTGCTCCCAGATGTCCCACATTTCCACATCCTCCGGCCCTTCCGGGCTGAAAGCGGCCTTGGCGATCAAGGGGTCGTAGGCCAGGCCGACGCCGCCGCCTTCCAAAGGCCTTGCGCTGTGGGCTGCGAGATGGCTCCATTCCCCATCGCTCAACGGCCCGAAGCTGGCGTGGATTTGCCGGATATGGGCCTCCAGCCCATCCACATCGGCGAAATGGGGATCGGTCCCGACATAGCGCCGGATGCGGCCCAGGAAGGATTTGGGGATGAAGGGGCCGATATCGTTGATCACCAGCCGTCGAATGGGGCTGCCGGGCCGGGCCGCCAGCATCATACCCATCAGCCCGCCCATCGATGTGCCGACCCAATCCACTTCCGCCACATCCAGCCGCGCGATCAGCGCCGCCGCATCCGCAAGATACTGCGCGTAGCCATAACCGGAATAATCCGCCAGCCAGTCGCTCTCTCCACGCCCGACCACATCCAGTGAGACGACGCGGTAGCAGTCTTCCATGGCGGCGGCCAGATAGTCGAAGTCGCGCGAATTACGGGTCATACCATGGACGCAGACCAGTGCGGGCCGGGTCTCCGCCGAAACTCCATTCCATTCGGTGTAGGCGACTTTATGGAAGCCCTGGGGGCCGATGCAGGGAAGATATTTCTGCGTCACTGGCATTGGCAACAATTCTCCGTGCCTGTTTTACGCCGACCGGCTAGTCTGCGCCGTTATTGAAATCGTCGGGGCCCGGTTTGGCAACCGCAATTGCCGGACAGGCAAAGAATAAATGAACGATCGCGCACGGGGCATCCTGCTGGTTTTGACCGCCACCATCTTCTGGGGGGTGGAACCGCTATGGGTCCGCATGGTGGGCGCCGGCGAATGGCAAGTCCTGTTTTGGAGCGGCGCGCTGATGGCGGCAGGGATGTTCGCCTGGCTGGCTTGGGAGCATGGCAGCAATATTCTTGGCAGCGTCCTGGATACCGGCCGCCCCGGGCTGATCGCAGTGACTTCCCTGACGCTGGCCTATAGCGGATACATTCTGGCCTTGAACCGCACGACGGTGGCCAACACGGTGGTGCTGCTGGCCATCGCGCCCCTGATCGCCGCGCTGCTAGGCCGGATTTTCCTGGGCGAGCATCTGCGCCAGCGCACCTGGCTGGCCATGTTCCTGGCCTTCGGTGGGGTGTTGACCATGGTCTCCGATTCGCTGGGCAGCATCCAGTTGGCGGGCGACCTGATCGCGCTGGCGACGGGAACCTGTTTTGCCGTCAATATCGTCGCCCTGCGCTCCGCCCCGCTGCGCGACGGCCAGCCGGTGGACATGATGCCGTCCAACGCCATGGCCGGAATCGTCATCGCGGCCATCGCCGTGTTTCTCGGCGATCCGCTCGCCGTGACCGGCGCAGATATCCCCTATCTCCTGATGATCGGA
>JADFVY010000129.1 GCA_015222795.1 Pseudomonadota bacterium
GGCCAGACCATCGCGGACCATCTTGGGCTGGGCGCGCTGGACCATGGCGTGGCATGCGAGGTGACATGACCGAGACTCACCCCGTCCGCTTTCCCGCGCCCGCCGACGGCGGTCTGACCCCGGAGATGCTGGCGGCCTTCGCGCGCGACGGCTATCTGGTGCTGCGGGGCTATGTGGATCCGGCGGCCTGCGACGCGCTGCGCGCGCGCGCCGAGGCGCTGGTCGAGGAATTCGATCCGGCCGAGGCGAAGACCGTTTTCTCCACCAGAACCCGCGCCCATTCGGCGGATGATTATTTCAAGGGATCGGGCGATAAAATCCGGCTGTTCTTCGAGGAAGAGGCGATCGACGCGGACGGCAATATCACGGTCGAAAAATCGCGGGCGATCAACAAGATCGGCCATGCCATGCATGATCTGGACCCGGGTTTCGAGGCATTTTCGCACAACATGAAACTGGCGCGCACGGCCGCCGATCTGGGCTTCGCCGATCCCCTGCTGTTGCAGTCGATGTATATCTTCAAGCAGCCGGAAATTGGGGGCGAGGTCCTGTGCCACCAGGATGGCACCTTCCTGCTGACCGAACCGGAAAGTGTCATCGGCCTCTGGTTTGCGCTGGAGGATGCGACCGTCGAGAACGGTTGCCTGTACGCGCTGCGGGGCGAGCACAGGGGGCCGTTGCGCCGCCGCTACCGCAATCGCGACGGCGAACTGGTGGTCGAAAACCTCGACAACGCGCCGTGGGACGAGGCGGCGAGGGTGCCGCTGGAAGCAGCAAAGGGCGACCTTGTCCTCCTTCATGGCCGTCTGCCGCACTTCAGTGGCCCCAACCGCAGCCCGCGCTCGCGCCATGCCTATACCCTGCATGTGATCGACGGGGCCTGCCGCTATCTCGACGACAACTGGCTGGTGCGCGGGCCGGATATGCCGTTGCGGGGGTTCGCATGACGGGCACGATCCCCAAGGCGGAGCTTCATGTGCATCTCGAAGGCACGGCGCCGCCGGCACTGGTGCGCCGCCTGGCCGAGCGCAACGGTATCGCGCTGCCCGACGGCCTGTTCGCCGACGAGCATAACTTCGCCTGGACCGACTTCCCCGATTTCCTGCGCGCCTATGACGCGGCCAGCATGTGCCTGCGCAAGGCCGAGGATTACCGCGACATTACATACGAATATCTCGCCGCCTGTGCCGGCGAGGGCGCGATTTATGTCGAGATGTTCACCTCGCCCGACCACGCCGCCGAAGTGGGGATGAGCTATCTCGATCATCTGGAGGGCACGGTGGCGGGCATCGAGGATGCCGAGCGCGAATTTGGCATCGTCGGGCGCATCATCGTCACCTGCGTGCGTCATCTCGGCCCGGAACGCGGCGTGGCGGTGGCCAGGGACATGATCGCCGAACCGCATCCCTACATGGTCGGCTTCGGCATGGGCGGGGCCGAGACGGCGTTCCACCTACGCGATTTTCTGCCTGCATTCCGGCTTGCCGCCGATGCCGGGCTGGGCTGCACGGTCCATGCCGGCGAGGTTTGCGGGCCGGAAAGCATCTACGACGCGCTGGACAATTTGCCCGTGACGAGGCTGGGCCACGGGGTGCGCGCCATCGAGGACCCGCGCCTGGTGGAACGCATTGTGCGCGAGGGCATCGTGCTGGAACTCTGCCCGCACAGCAATATCGCGACGGGCGTCTATGCCGACATGGCGTCGCATCCGTTTGGCGAGTTGCTGGCCGCCGGTTGCCGGGTGACGTTGAATTCCGACGACCCGCCCTATTTCGCAACCTCGATCGGCCGCGAATACGCCACCGCCGCCGAGGAATTCGGCATGACCGATGAGGCCTTGCGCGCGGTGACGAGAACCGCGCTGGAAGCCGCCTTCGTCGATGAGGAAACCCGAACCAGCCTGTTGGCTCGCCTGGACGAGCCCGGTTAGGGATCAAGGGATTTCGGCGCCAGGCGCCGGATTTATTGAAGAAAGAAGACTGCAACACAGAAAGGGAATGGCATGAAAC
>JADFVY010000130.1 GCA_015222795.1 Pseudomonadota bacterium
ACGTCTAACCCATCCCCTCCAGGTCCATCTTGAAGGCGATCAGGCGCAGCAGGTCCTTCAGGGTTACCAGGCCGGCGAGCCTGCCGTCCTCGACCACCATCAGCCGGCTGTTGCCGGTGCGGCGCATGATGGCCAGCGCCTCGACCGCGTCGGTATTGGCCTCGACCGTGTTTTCCGGCGCGGCCGGGGACATTGCGTCGAACACCTTCACCAGATCCCAGCGTTCGCGCGGGATATTCCTGATCTCGGCGATGCCGATGCAGCCCAGCAGGCGCGAACCCTCCACCACCGGGAATAACTCGTGATAGTGGCGGTAGATGTAGTCCTCGACGAGTCGATGGACGGTGATGTCCGGGGGCGCGGCGATCGGGTCGGTCACCATGAAGCGGCGCACCGGTTCGCCCTGAAAGAACTTGCGGGTCTGCATCTGGCTGTAGGAGCCGGCGGCGGCGGCGCGCACGAAGAAGCCGATCAGCATATACCAGACTCCGGCGATCGGATTGCCGGTGACGACATTAAACAGGCCGAAGGCGATGAGCCCGAAGCCGAAGCTCGCCCCCGCGTTGGCGGCGATCCGGGTGGCCCAGCGCAGATCGCCCTTCCAGCCCCACAAGACGGCGCGCAGCATCCGCCCGCCATCCAGCGGAAAGGCGGGAACAAGGTTGAAGCCGGCGAGCAGCAAATTAATGAAGGACAGATAGCCAAGCACGGCCGGGATCGGTACCGCCATCCCCATGCGCTCTCCGAATCCCGCGAAAATATTGAACAGGACAGCCAGCAGCGCGCTGGCGATGGGCCCGGCGATGGCCATCAGAAATTCGGCCTTTGCGGTCGGCGGTTCGTCCTCCATCTCGGCGACACCGCCGAAAATGAACAGTGTAATCCCCCTGATCTTCATGCCGTAACGGCGCGCCACCAGCGAATGGCTGAGTTCGTGGAAGACGATCGAGGCGAACAGGCCGAGAGCCCCGGCAATCCCCATCCACAAATAGGTCGTCCCCGACAGGCCTTCGTGGCGGGCCGGGAAATAGCCGGCGGCCAGCGACCAGGTAACGAGCGCGGCCAGGATCAACCAGCTTGCGTCCAGCTTGACTTGAAAACCGAGAATCTTGAACAGCGGTATGCCTCGTCCGAACATGCGGTCAGTCTCCCATGGTAATTACCGCGTCAGTTTTACTTCTTGTCCTTGTCATGTCCAATCCTCTTCTGGCCGCGCCAGCGGCGGCGCGGGTGGATGCCGTTATGCAGCCAGGACCGCAACCAGCGGCGCAGCGGCGGCACGTCTAGCGCTATTAGAACCAGCCCAACCGGGATCATCCAGAAGCCGAGTATCGGCATGAATCCGAATATGCCCCCGATCACAAACAGAACGCCCAACACCGCGCGGATACCGAAGGGAATTTTCAGCCGGCCCCAGGCGGACGCCCGGCGCAACCGGCGCATAAGGTTTTGCTTGTTGTCGCCTGAAAGAATAAGTCGGCTCCCGCTGAAAGAAACGCCTGATACAGACCACTATGTGTGGAGCGGCGCGGCGGCCTGCAAGGGTGTCACACGACTCCGGATGTTCAGGGGACGGGGGTGTTCAGGGGAAAGTATACTTATCTCCATCTTGGTTAAGCGGTGTTCAGGGTGCGGTGGTCCCGGAAACCCGGAATCATTTGTATTTCCATTATTTGGGTATCGACTGACAACCCTGGTGAACTGGACGCGCCGGGGAAAGCGCCTTGTGCTTCTATTTTCACCGGATTTCGAAGAGCCATCTGGAATTTCCGGCTCACTTTTGCCGGCTCGGAAAGCCGGACAGTAAAGCGAATTCCGCGGATAATATCTGGAAACGAAGGAGCAAGAAAGTGAAAACGATAACTCTACTGATAGCCATTTTCCTGGCTGGCTGTGGCCCCAGCCAGGAAACTTTGAACGCCACCGCAAAAGCCGAAGCCGCCCGGCTCGTCAAGCCAAGCAGACCCCTGTCGGCGTTCGCGAGCTATGAGTTGCAACCCATGACCTTTAGCTCCGAGATTATTGCCAAACCCGAAAAAGTGGAAGAATCCACCATACTCGAGGCAAAGATAAAGGATAAACTGCAACCGCTGTTCGCCGAATGGTCCGCGTCGAATGAACCCGACCGTTCGGGGACGCTTATCGTGCAGTCCGAAGTTGTAAAACTAAGGATCGTAGGCGGCGGTGCGCGATTTTTCGCGGGGGCGTTTGCCGGAGATTCCTTTATCGACCTGGACCTGACGCTAATCGACGGCGGCACCAACAATGTAATCGCGAAACCAAGAATCACGAAAAACGCTGGAGCGATGGGTGGCGCCTGGTCGATCGGGAAAACCGATAAGAATCTGCACGACTATATCGCCTACATCGTGCATCAATACATGGTTGACAGTTATTGACATCGCAGACGTCAGCCGTGAATTTATCACGGTGGAGGCTTGTTTCCACCGTGGTGTTCCGGGGTGACGGTGGGCTCCACGCCGAACCACATCTTCCAGGCCGGCCATGCCCTGGTGCGGCGGCATGCCTGATACAGACCACTAGAGCATCATCCGATCTATTGGAATCGCTTACGCGATCCAATAGATCGAATAAAGATGCTCGCCCCTTGAAATTGCGGGCAATTTTATCCGATCAAACGGAACCGGACCGGTTCCGTTTGATCGGATATTGCCCTAGCCCGGCGCGCAATCGCAGGTCAGCCGCATCATCAACCCGACCGCCTGGTCGTCGCTGAGGCCCTGCCCGCGCGCCAGCAGGCGCCATGTATCGAAACTCAGCGCCAGCGCCAGCCCGGCCTTCAACAGCGCCATCTCGCGCGCCGATCCCGGCCAGGGTTCGGCCAGCACCTCCGCCGCGCCGCGCCAATAGTCATGATAAGGCGCCATCAGCGGCAGATCGCGCGCCTCGGCCAGAACCCGTGCCATCATCGCCTCGGTCGCCCTGTGATAGCCGTAACTGTCGCGCAGTCCCCGGCGCAGCCGTTCGGACGCATCCCCGATGCCGCGCCATGCTTCCAGGTCGGGAAACGGATGGCGCTGGAAATACAGCCCGCTGCATGCGCCCACCAGGGCCGCCTCGTCGGGAAAATGGCGATAGACCGTGACCTTCCCCACCCCGGCGGCCTTCGCGATGTCGCCCATGCTCGTGGCCGCGATTCCCCTGGACTGATGCAGCGCGATCGCCGCCTCGACGATCTTCTCCCTGGTCCGGTCCCGGCTCTCGGCGCGCCGCTTGAGCTGATACGAGCGTGTCATGATATTCACGATACACATCATTTCACGAAACTTGACAAGCAAAAATCCCCGCGATAGGTTATTTTCATGAAACAAATAGTTTCACGAACCTGACCAGAGGGAAAAGAGATGACCGCATTCACGATGGAAAACCCGGTATTCGCCACCTACATGATCGCGTCGGCGATCATGGTCCTGAAAATCATGGGCCAGGGCTGGATGACGGTCTACCGGATGCTGAAAATCGACGCCGGCCTGGCCAGCCCCGAGGATCTGCGCCCCGGCCTGATCAACCGCGCCCCGCGGCCCGACCAGCTCGAGCTCAACGATTATGTCGACCGGTCGCGCCGGATGCACCGCAACGATCTTGAAAACATCCCGGCCTTCCTGGCTTGCGGGCTGATCTTCGTCGCCGCCGGGCCGTCGCTTATGGTAGCCAATATCCTGATGTACGGCTTCGTGGCCGCCCGCCTGGCCCACACGATCGCCTACGCGACCAAACAAACCCACGAGGTCCGCGCGACCCTCTACACCATCGGCTCGGCCGGTGTCATCGCCATGGCCCTATACACCCTGGCGGCCGCCACGGGCTGACAGTCACGCCAGCCGCCCACCGGCACTCACGCCCCCGGGTTCCAGCTTCCGTCCGGGTCACCCCCGCCCGCCTCGCGCTCTTTCTTCACGGCGGCCCTGGCATCGCGAATACAAATCGCGTAGATTTTCTGCACCAACTCAAAATCGGAAAGCTTCGGCACGGGACCCGCCTCCCGCTCGCCATTCACGCCCGCTTCATCCGCGCCCCCGGCTTGCGGCCTCTCGCGGGCCGGCGGGCGCGGGAAGATGCCCAGATGGCGGCCGATCAGTTCCAGGTTGCGCGACTTGTCGGCCAGTTTGACCTTCACCCGCCGCGCCCCGCGCGCGCCCGGCCCTCCCCCGCCCGGCTCCACCGCGCCCTCCTCCATCTCGATGGCGGTGATCGCGGCGGCCTGTTCGC
>JADFVY010000131.1 GCA_015222795.1 Pseudomonadota bacterium
AAGCACACGATTTAACGAATTGCGGAAAGGCGTTCCACGCATGTCGCCCACCCTGCTCACCAAGCGTTTGAAAGAGCTTGAGCGCGCGGGGGTCATCGAGCGCGTCTCGCGAAACGGCAGCGGCGCAGCCGAGTATCATCTGACCCGGTCGGGCGAGGACCTGAAGCAGATCGTTATGGGCATCGGCATTTGGGGGCAGCGTTGGGTCGAGACGCGCGTCGCGCTGGACAATCTCGACCCGGACCTCCTGATGTGGGACATGCGCAGATTCGTCGACCCCGCGCAGCTGTCGAAAGACAAATGTACGGTGCAGTTCCAGTATTCCGACCTGCCGCCGGCGAAACGCTATTACTGGCTCGTCATCGAAAACGGGCAAGCGGATATGTGCTCCATCGACCCGGGGTTCGAGGTCGATCTATACGTCCAAACCGACCTGCGCACGATGACCGCCATCTGGATGGGGGTCACGACGGTGGCCAGGGAGATCAGGGACGAACGCCTGGAATTGATCGGACCGGGCGATCTGTGTCGCTCCATGCAACAATGGCTGGGACTCAGCCCCTTCGCGAAAGAAGAAAAACTGACGTCCTGACGGCGCAGCCGCCAGCCGCCCTACCATACGCGCACCCATGCAAAAATAATTGTTGCATGGGTATGTCCCGGCCGCCCTGCCTTGCCCGCCCATCGGCGCGCCGGTAACATGCGGGCGAACTTGGCTGGCGGGAGGAACGCACGATGGACAGGGACGATCTTTGTTATTTACCGGCTTACCGGGTTCTTGAGCTTTTCCGGGCGCGGGCGCTTTCGCCAGTGGAACTGATGCAGGCCATTATCGCGCGCGCCGAGGCCATCAATCCAAATATCAACGCCTTCGGCGACACCTATTTCGACGAGGCGCTGGTGGCGGCGAACGCGTCGGAAAACCGCTATATGAGTGGGGAGGCCCGGCCGCTGGAGGGCGTTCCGCTGGCGGTCAAGGATGTGCAACGCGTCGAGGGCAAGCGCACCGCACAGGCCTCGCTGATCCTCAAGGACCATGTGGACGACCATTCCGACCCGATGATCGAGCGGCTTACAGGGGCCGGGGCGATCATCCATGCGCGCACCACCACGCCGGAATTCGCCCTGTCGGGCATCTGCAATTCGCGCCTGTGGGGCAACACGCTGAACCCCTTTAACCCGGACTACGGCCCCGGCGGATCGTCCGGCGGTTCGGGCGCATCGCTCGCGGCGGGGACGACAGTACTGGCCACCGGCACCGATATCGGCGGGTCGATCCGTATCCCGGCGAGTTGCTGCGGGGTGGTCGGCTACAAGCCGCCCCATGGCCGCAATCCCGACGGCCCGCCGTGCAATTTCGACACCTATAATCATTGCGGCCCGCTGACCCGCACGGTACGCGACGCCGCGCTGGTGCAGAACGTGGTCTCCGGCCCGCATCCGCTGGACCATGATTCGCTCCGCGAGCACGTCGTCATTCCCGACGATCCGGCGCCCGTGGGCAAGTTTCGCGTCGCCTGGTCGATGGATTTCGGCTATGTGCCGATCGACGCCGAAGTGCGCGCCAACACGATGCGCGCGCTGGAGGTATTCAAATCCCTGGGCTGCGAGGTCGAGGAGGTTGATCTAGGCTGGGGGCCGGAATGCGACGAGGCGGCGATGATCTGGTACGGCTGCATGCATTTCGGGCGCCAGACCATCTGGCATGCCGAAAAACATGCCGACCTGATGACCGATTACGCGCTGGCCACCGCGGAGGCCGCCCGCACCTTGACGCTGGACGACATGGCCCGGTCGTGGGAGGTGGTGCACGCGATGTACCAGAGCTTCGGGCCGGTCATGGAGAACCACGATATCTTTATCTGCCCGACCAACGCGGTCCCGGCGATCCGCGCGGACCACGACCCGTTCGACACGGATTTTCATATCGACGGCACCAAGGTGGATGCGGAGTTCGGCTGGATCCTGACGCACCAGTTCAACATGCTGCATAACTGCCCGGTGATGTCGGTGCCCTCGGGCTTCGCCGCAACCGGCGTGCCAACGGGCATCCAGATCGTCGGGCGCACCTTCGACGATCTGAGCGTATTCCGCGCCGCGCGAGCTTATGAGGCGGCGGTAAGCGGCTGGTTCGGGACAGCGGAGGGCAGGCCGGGGCTATAGACTCTACGCCCGCCAATACTCCACGTCGCCGACCTCGTAGCCCCATTGGGCGGCGGTTTCGGTGAGGAATTCCCACAGGGTGATGGCGAAGCCTCGGGAGACGTGCAGGTCGTAGCCGCCGTCGCGGTGGTGCAGG
>JADFVY010000132.1 GCA_015222795.1 Pseudomonadota bacterium
CGTCGGGAATCGCCAACCTTGGCCCGGCGAAGCGGATCTTCACGCCGGACGACATCATGGCCGGGCGGTTGCCGGAGGGCAAAACGGTCCTGTTCGACGACGACCACTATTACATGGGCGCCGTCATTGCGGAGCGGCTTCGCGCGGAGGGGCTGCCCGTGACGCTGGTAACGCCCGAGAGCAAGGTAGCCGCCTGGGGCGTCTATACCGCCGAGCAGGTTCGCACCCAGCGGCGCCTGCTGGAACTGGGTGTCGAAATCGTCGCGTCGCACGCGCTCACCGCATTCGACGGCGGCCAAGCAACGCTCACCTGCGCCTATACCGGCCGCGAACAACGGATCGACGCGGGCTCGGTATTATTGGTGACGGCGCGCCGTCCCAATGACGATCTGTACCGCGAGCTGGAGGGCAGGGTGGCATCCTTGCGCCGCATCGGCGACTGCGACGCCCCGGCGATCATCGCCGCCGCGGTCTATGCCGGCCACCGCTACGCCCGCGAACTGGACGAGCCGGAGAAGGATTTCGCCCAGGTCCCGTTCGACCGGGTGTTCGACGAAACGGTTTGATCAACGAGCCTTGGTATTACAGCAGTCCCTCGCGCGCCATATCGTCGGCCGTGGCCTTTATGCTGTCGCGCAGCGTATCCGCGATGGTCTGGATTTCGGCCTCGGTCAGAATCAGCGGCGGCGAGAGTACCGCCATATGGGCCAGCGGGCGCACCACGAGGCCGCGGTCCTGGGCATGGCGGGAGACGCGCGGGCCGCACCTGGCTTCGGCGTCGAAAATTTCCTTCGACGATTGATCCTTCACGAATTCGATGCCCATCATGAAGTTGCTGCCGCGCACCTCGCCGACGATCGGCAAGTCGGTAAGCCCCTTCAGCGCGGTCTCGAAAACCGGGCCGAGGCGCCGCACGCGGCCGCAGATGTCTTCCTCTTCCAGGATGGCGATGTTGGCCAGCGCCGCGGCGCAGCAGGCCGGATGCCCGGAATAGGTCATGCCATGCAGGAACATCCCATCGGGTCCCGAAATGACTTCGTGGATCTTGTCCGAGATGATGGTGGCCGACAGCGGCTGATAACCCGATGTCAGCCCCTTCGCGCTGGTGATGATGTCCGGCTCGATTCCATAGGCATCTTGAGAGGCGAACATGTGGCCCAGGCGGCCGAATGCCGTTACCACCTCGTCGGAAATATACATGATATCGTGCCGGCCGCAGACCTCGCGACTGCGTGCGTGATAACCGTCGGGCGGCACGATGACGCCACCGGCGCCCATGATCGGTTCGCCGATGAAACAGGCGATGTTGTCCGCGCCGATCTTTTCGATCGTCTCGCTCAACTCGTCGATCAGGAAGTCCAGAAACTCCGCCTCGGTCATGCCGTCCGGCCGCCGGTAGGCATAGGGGGAGGACAGGAAATGGACCAGCTCGTCCGCCGAATCCCAGCCCGCCCGGTAGGCCGGCGTGGTCATGGCGACCGCCAGATGGGTCGACCCGTGATAGGCGCCGATCCGTGACAGGATCTTCTTCTTGTTGGGTTTGCCGAGCCGGTTGAAATAATGATGCAGGATGCGGATGGCGCTGTCATTGGCGACCGATCCTGAATTGGCGAAATAGACATGGTTCAGGGCGCCCGGCGCCAGCGAAGTGATCTTTTCCGACAGCAGCGCCGCGCTCGGGTGGGTCAGGTTATAGAAGGTGGAGTAATAGTCGAGCTGGCCCAACTGTTCGGCGATGGCCCGGATGATTTCCTGCCTGCCATGACCGACATTGACGCACCACAGCCCGCCGATTCCGTCCAGCAGCCGGTTGCCGTCGGAGTCCGTGACATAGGCACCCTCGGCCGCGGTGATCGCGGTGCGCGCGCCGTCCTGTTTCAGTCCGTCAAGGTCCGCGAAAGCATGAATGAGATGCTTATCCATCGCCATGATTTCGTCGGTCGTATACTGCTTGTTCGATATAGACATGACATCCCCGTTTTCGCTTTTTCAGCCGCTGCCGATTGCACCTGTATGAGGCTAACACAGAACCCGTTCGAATTGGAACATGGCGGAATTTGATAATAAAACGACCCACGCCACGCTGCAATATATGAGCCCGATGGACCATGAAAGCAGGAGCAATGGTGCTCAATTAAACTGTCCGGGAAAGGCGGGTTAGCTCAGGTCGCCCGGCTGCGCCGCGAGAACGGCATCGAGGCGCTCCGCCGCCGCTGTTGGCGTCGCGGGCATGCTCTATCTGGCGGTCCTGCTCGATCTTTATTCACGCAAGATCGTGGGCTGGGCGATGGGCGCGCGGATGACCCAGGACCTGACGGCCTCGGCCCTCGAGATGGCCGTCGAGCACCGCCGGCCCGGCGCCGGCCTGCTGCACCACTCCGACCAGGGCAGCCAGTACGCCGCCACGCAATACCGCGAGCGTCTCTCGCAACTGGGCTTTGTCGCCAGCATGAGCCGCAAG
>JADFVY010000133.1 GCA_015222795.1 Pseudomonadota bacterium
CCCTTGACCGTTTCGTTGGTCGCGTCGGCCTCGTCCACCGCGTTCTGGGCGATCTTGGCCGACTGCATGACTTGGCGGCCAATCTCGGCGATCGAGGCTGAAAGCTCCTCGGCCGTGGCCGCGACGGTCTGCACATTGGCGGTTGCCTGATCCGAGGCGGATGCCACGTTGGCCGACTGGCGGCTGGTTTCTTCCGCCGTTGCCGACATCTGCTGCGATGTCGCCTGCATCTCGGTCGCCGCGCTTGAGACACCGTCCACGACTTCCTTGACCTGACGCTCGAAACGATCCGCCATTTCGTTCAAGGTCTGGCGTTTCTCTTCCTCGGCACGTTGTGCCGCACCGACCTGTTCCTCTTCCAGCCGCACCTTCTCGATGGCGTTGTCCTTGAAGACCAACACGGCATCGGCCATCTCGCCGACCTCGTCGCCACGGCCCAGATCCTCAATATCCACGTCCAGCTTGCCGCCGGCCAGTTCACCCATCACGCGGGTCAGGCGGGCAATTGGCGTGGTGATGCTGAAGCCCAGGTAACCCATCACGAATACCATCGCAATCAGGCCGATGATGAAAACGGTAAGCGCCAGATTGACAGAGTTATCTACCTCGCCGGCCAATCCAGTCATCGCTTCCTGCAGCTCCTCCGCGCTGGCATTCTGCAGCAGTGCGATGGCTTCATCCAGCGCTTCGCCAACTTCGTCGATCACACCATCCAGACGTTCGAGTTCGACCCCGTCCTGCCGGCGCAGCGCCTTTTCAAGATCGACCATACTCGCCTCTCCCAGCATCGCGACGTTGCCCAGAATCTGCTCGGCGAGCGCGCGGCCGTCGGCTACCTTGCCCAACTCGCCGGCTTCTTCTGCCGCTTCCATCAAGCGCGCCTCTTCCGCCTTGAACAGGGCCATCGATTTTTCCATAATCTCCCGGCGCTCTTTCAGGACTTTTCCTTCAAGCTGATCGACGATCGAATCCATCGCGGCCAGCACCAGTTCCTTGCTGGCCATGCGCAGGCTGACCAGGGCTTCGAGATGTTTAATTTCCTTGCTGACGGTTGTTTCCGCATTACCGACCTGATTGCTGGTGCTGAAGAACAGCCACAGCAGGACTCCCATGCCGGTGATCGCGGCGCCGCCCATGAAGACCAGTTTAGATTTGATATTCCATTTTATCATTACAAATAACTCCGTTTGCTCGCATGATGCGCCGGTGTCGTTTCCACCCACATCCAAATTTCAAAATGACGCTCCGCGCTTTGCGGCGCCGCGGGAAACCTGCCATGTCATCCCTTCGGTCAGGTTCTCCAAGTTTTGCCAGTTTCACCTAAAGGCGACTAACAAGGCATTAATGAGCAGCAAGAAAATTGTGGAAAATCAGCAGGATACCTATATATATCCAATTTTGACGAATTATAGATATTATGAAAATACCACTTAAGAAATAGGTTCGGGCCGGCGAATACCCATAATTTGTTTACTGTTGATACTTTAAAGGGATATCCGGCTTGATCGTGAATTTTCGCGGCAAGGCGGCGGCATCCGGCTTCCGTAACACCCGGACCGCGCATATACCAAAAAGGGCCTCCCGAAGGAGGCCCCTGGTCCGATGCTCCACGGCCATTGACGGTCAGGAGGCGCGCACCTCTTGCAGGAATTTATCCACCTCGCCACGCAGGCCCTCGGCCTGGCGCGACATTTCCTGGCTGGCGGTCAGCACCTGGCCGGCCGCCGTGCCGGTCTCGCCGGCCGCCTTCGAGACGTTTTCTATATTCTGATTGACTTCCTGCGTGCCCCTGGCGGCCTGCATAACGTTGCGGGCGATTTCCTGGGTGGAGACGCCCTGCTGCTCGACCGCGGTGGCGATTGTGGTAGCGATCTCGTTGACCTCCGTTATGACGTCGCGGATACGCTCGATGGCGCCGACGGCATCGTTTGTCTCATCCTGGATGGCCGTGATTTGATCCGAGATATCCTGGGTGGCCTTCGCGGTCTGGTTGGCGAGGTTTTTCACCTCGCCCGCAACGACCGCGAAACCCTTGCCGGCCTCGCCGGCGCGGGCCGCCTCGATGGTTGCGTTCAGCGCCAGCAGGTTGGTTTGACCGGCGATCTCGTTGATCAGTTTGACCACGTCGCCGATCTTGCTAGCGGCTTCCGCCAACCCCTGCACCGTCGAATTGGTGGCCTCGGCCTCATCGACCGCGTTCGCGGCGATTGTGGCCGACTGGTTTACCTGGCGGCCGATCTCGGCGATCGAGGCGGAAAGTTCCTCCGCGGTCGCCGCGACGGTCTGCACATTAGCGGTCGCTTCGTCGGATGCCGCCGCGACGCTCGCCGACTGCTGGGTAGTCTCCTCGGCGGTGGCCGACATCTGCTGGGCCGTCGCCTGCATTTCGGTGGCCGACGACGAGACGCCGTCCACGACCTGCTTTACCTGGCGTTCGAAGCGGTCGGCCATTTCCATCATGGTCTGGCGTTTTTCTTCCTCGGCGCGCTGTTTTGAGGCCTCCTGCTCCTGCTCGAGGCGGATCTTCTCCCCGGCATTGTCCTTGAACACCTGAACGGCGACAGCCATTTTGCCCAACTCGTCGCGGCGGGCGGTTTCGACCTCGACCTCCAGGTCGCCGTCAGCCAGCTTTTCCATTACAGTGGTCAGGTAGGCAATCGGCTTGGTAATGGTGCTACCCGTCACATATAAAAAAGCAATGAGAACGGTCACGAAGACCAGGCCGGCGGTAATCGCCCCCTGCGAACTGTCGGCGGCGGATTTACTTAACCTTGTGCCCGATTCCCTTAGCATCACGCCGATTCTATCTTCCATTTCGGCAAGAATATCGACAAGCCCCTCGCCGAACTCGTCGATATCGTCGTCGAAACCGGCATAGGCCTCTTCACCGGCGCGGGCCTCGATCGCCTGCACCAGTTCCTGGCGCACCACGCGGTCAATCGTATTGGTCAGTTCGGCAATTTCGGCCGCCAGTTCAGGCTGTCCGATCCGATCCGCCGCATTTTGAATCAGCTCCTGGCTATCACGCAGCGCGTCGATGCTGCTGTCCATAACCTCCAGGCGCTCGTCATAGACATAGCCTTCGTCCGCATCGATGATAGAATCCATCGCCGCCAATACCAATTCGATCGTGCTGACGCGGAGATCGGAAAGCCGCTGGGACTGCTCCAGCATCACATGGTTTTCGTTTGTCGCGCGGGCGACTGCATTGCCGGCATTCATGGAAATAAAGGACAGCGATGCCAGGGCCACCACGGCCACGAGCCCCATCATAAAGAGTTTCATTTTGATGGTTGGCGAAAAACTGAATTTCATGCTTCATCTCTCCAAATGCGCGACACCACAAGACGACAGGTCCTGGGAATATTCTGTTTTGTCCCAATCATCGGTCTGCCCCTTTATTTGGGTCCAGCGTCTGCACGCGCCAGTTACCGCGAAATCCGCTTCCCGCGACTTCGAGAGAAAGCGGTTTTCATATAGGGTTAAGGAATAGAACGGACAGCATTAAGGTCGGGTTAATGAAACTGATTTTACTGCCCCCCGCCGCACCGTTTACGGTGGAACCTCCCTTGGCGGGCATTTTCGGCCAGGTGGCGCGAATAACAAGCGTTCGTTATTCCGGCAGTTCGACCTCGATCGTCTCATCCACCATGACCAGTTCGGTGTCTTCCGGGCCGCCGTCGTCATGGCGTATCATGGTGAAATCGCCAGGCTTGTCGAGCACGCACAAGGGGCCGTGCCAGACGCCGGCATCGTAATTCACCGCCTGCCCGCCGTGGGCCACGAAGGCGCGGATGTTGGCTATATCCGGCCCGCCATCGGGCAGCGCAGGACAAACGACAGCCAGGTAACGCACCCCGTTCATCGGCACGAAAAGTTGCATCGAATGGGGATGGCGCTCAATCGCCTTGATCCTGGGCGCCCGGTCGGCGACCCGCATGAAGGTGACATTCAGCTTCGCATGACCGCGCAGATTGTCGGTACTGGTGGCATATTCGTCGCGCTGCGCCGGACCGCCGTTCGAGGTCAACACCTGCCCCCAGGGGGCCAGGGCCTCGGGCGTCAGCGGCTCGGCCTTGATTGTCCGTGTCATGCGTATTCCTCTGCGACGGCAATGGCGCCGGACGCGGCAAGCGCCGCGATCTCGTCGGCGCCATAGCCATGTAGCGCCAGCACCTCGCGCGTATGCTGGCCGTAAATCGGCGCGCCTGTCAACACGCCGCCGGGCGTGCCGGAGAATTTCACCGGCAAGCCGATGGTCTTCACCGGGCCCAGCCGCGCATGCTCGACCTCGGTCACCATCTCGCGGGCGATCGTCTGCGGATCACGGTGCATTTCGGCAATATCCAGCACCGGGCCGGCGGGCAGGCCGGCCTTTTCCATGCGCTCCAGCCAATCCACCGTGTCGCGCGTCCTGAAATACGCCTCAAGCGCCTCGGTAAGTTCGTCCATATGACTCATGCGGCCGGGATTTTCGCTGAAACGGTCGTCCTCGGCAAGCTCCGGCGCCTCGATCACCTCCAGCAGCCGCAGCCAGTTCGACTGGTTCGCCGCGCCGATATTGATCCAGCCGTCTTTGGTTTGGAATGCCTGGTAGGGCGCGTTCAGCGGATGCGCCGACCCCATCGGCCCCGGGGACACGCCGGTGGCGAAGGCGATGGCCGACTGCCAGTAGGTATGGGTGATCGCGGCCTCGAACAGCGAGGTATCGACCCGCTGACCCTCGCCGGTCTTCAGCTTGTGCGTATAGGCCGCCAGAACGCCCATCGCGCCGAGGATACCGGCGGTGATGTCGCTGACCGGCGGCCCCACCTTGACCGGCGGGCGGTCCGGTCCCTCGCCGGTGATGCTCATCAGGCCGCTCATGCCCTGGGCGATCAGGTCGAAGCCGGCGCGGTCGGCATAGGGGCCGGTGCGGCCGAAGCCGGAAATCTCGCAATAGATCAGGCCGGGATTGATCTTTTTCAGCTCGTCATAGCCAAGGCCCAGCCTGTCCATCGTGCCGCTGCGATAATTTTCCGTCACGACGTCGGCGTCCTTGAGCAGCCGGAGCAGCACCTCCCTGCCCTGCTCTTCCTTCAGGTTGAGGGCGATCCCCCGCTTGTTGCGGTTCATCATCATGAAGGCCGTGGATTCGCCGTCGATTTCCGGCGGCACCGTCCGGCGGGTATCGTCGCCGCCCGGGATTTTCTCGACCTTGATGACGTCGGCGCCCATGTCGGCGAGCATCAGCCCGCAGACCGGCCCCGCCATGATATGGGCGAGCTCAATCACCTTGACGCCCTTCAGGGGCCCGTGGCGTTCAGTCATAATTCAGCGGCCATTGAAATCCGGCTTGGTTTTGTCGAGGAAGGATTTATAACCGATCCGGAAATCCTCGGAATCGTAACAGGCATAACCCTCGTCGAGCTCGGCCTCGCTCAACGGCGCGGGATCCTCCAGCCGGTCGAGGAACTTCTTGTGCCAGCGCGCGACCAACGGCGCCCCGTCGGCTATCCGTTGCGCCGTGGCCATGGTCTCTTCCTCGACCTTGTCGTCCGGCACGACACGGGTGACGAGGCCCTTGTCCCTGGCCTCCGCCGCGCCGAAGACGCGGCCTTCGAGGAGAATCTCCAGCGCCGTCGAACGCCCGACAAGGCGCTGCAAACCGTCAATTTCAGGATAGGCCATGACAAGGCCCAGCCGCTTGATTGGCACGCCGAAACGGCTGGATTCGCCGCAAATGCGCAAATCGCAGAGCGCCGCGATCTCCAGCCCACCGCCGACGCAGATGCCCTCGATCAGGGCCACCGTCGGGTGGCGGCAGGTTTTCAACGCGGTCAGGGTATGGTGCAGTATCTGGCCGTAGGCCTTCGCCTGCTCGGCGTTCGAGCGGTCGGTTTCGAATTCCGAGATATCGTTGCCCGGCGAGAAGGACTTGCCGCCGGCACCGCGCAGCACGACGCAACGCAGACCGTCGTCGGCCGCCAGTTCCTCCAGCACCTCGCCCAGACGCAGCCACATCGGTTTGGTCATGGCGTTCAGCTTGTCCGGGCGGTTCAGCGTGACGGTGGCGATGTGCCCGTCACGGCTTACCAGAATTGTTTCTTCAGGCATCGCGCGCCTCTCCCTTAACCATAGAACAGATAGACCAGCCCCATCGGGATAATCGGGATATAGGTCACCAGCATCAGGATAAACAGCAGCACGGCGATGTAATAGATATTGTATTTGCTGACCTCCCAGATATTCGCCTTGGCGACGGAGCAGGCGGTGATCAGCACGCTGGCGACCGGCGGGGTCTGTTGGCCGATGCCGAGATTCAGGGTCACGATCAGGCCGAAATGCACCGGGTCGATGCCGACCGCGTTAACCAGCGGGATGACAATCGGCACCACCAGAATAATCGCGGCCGCCGAATGCAGAAACAGGCCAAGCACCAGGAACATCACATTCAACAGCGCCAGAACGACATATTTGTTCTGGGTGAAATCGCTGATTGTTGCGGCCAGTTGCTGCGGCACCTGCTGCTCGGTCAGATGGACACCGACCAGGGCCGAGGACGCCACCAGCAGCATCACCACGGCTGTCTGCACGCCGCCCTCCATGATGGCCTCGCGCAGATGTGGCAAATCAAGTTCACGGTAAATGATACCCCCGATGAACAGGGCGGCGAACACCGCCAGCGCCGCGCCCTCGGTCGCGGTCACGAGGCCGCCGAAGATGCCGCCCAGAATGATCACGGGCAACAGGAAGGCCCAGGCGGCGTCCTTGAAAGTCGCCCAGACGCGCGGCAGTTGGAAGGCCTCTTCAACCGGCAGATTGAAGCGCACGGCGAACCAGTAGGAGACGCACATCATCAGGAAGCCGCCCAACAGGCCGGGCACGATGCCGGCGACGAAAAGCTGCACAACCGAGGCGTCGGCCATCACCGCATAAAGGATCATCGGGATCGAGGGCGGGATAATGACCGCCAGCGTCGCGGAAGACGACGTCACGGCGGCGGCCAGGGCGCCGGGATAGCCCTTCTTCTTCATCGCCGGAATCAGGATGGAGCCCAGCGCCGCCACGTCGGCCACGGCGGAACCCGATATTTCGGCGAAAAACAGCGAGGTCCCGATATTGACCATCGCCAACCCGCCCTTCACGAAGCCGAACAACGCCGAGGCGAAGGCGATCAGGCGGCGGGAAATGCCCGACGAATTCATGATCGCGCCGGCCAGGATGAACAACGGAATGGCCAGCAGTGGAAACTTGGTCGCGCCGTCATACATAACCAGCGCCAGGTTGGGCAGAATGTCGGGGCCGGACATCGCGACCATCGCCACCGTGGCGACAACACCTAGCGACACCGCGATCGGCACGTTCAGCATGACCAGCAGGAACAGGCCCAGAAACATCAGTAGAATGCTCATGTGTCCTGTAACTCCGGCGGTATTTCATGGCGTAGCCCGCGCCGCGCCTCGTCGAGCGTGCGCGGCAGGCTAATCAACTGGGCGACGATGAACAGCGCCCCGCCGATGGGAATGACAGACTGAGTAAAGGTCGAGGGCACGTCCGGTAGACTGATAAGATAGTCGCCTTCCAGGACCATCAGCACTACCCAGCCGACCCAGGCCATCAATCCGAAGAAACCAATGACAACCACCTCGCCGAACCAGATGGCGGCGATCCGCCACTGCGTCGGCAGCGCCTCGACAAGGCCGGGAAACCCGATATGGGCGCGCTTGAGCGCCGCCAGCGCGGCCCCGTAATAGGTGAGCCAGGCCAGCATGACCGACGCGACCTCGTCATACCAGACCAGCGAATGCCCCGCCTTGCGATAAATCACCGCCAGCAATACGACAATCGCCAGGCTGCTTGTCAGCAGCATCACGATCACCTCCAGCAGCACCTCGAACCAGCGTTCCAGCCGCGCCAACAAGGCCATTAGCGGCGTCCCCTTCAATGCGTGAATTTTATAAAACTCTAAAGAGCCCGCCCCGCCCTCGATCCCTTTCGGATTCGAAGGCGGGGCGGTCGTTACGAAGAATCAGTTGGCGAGCCCCAGCGCCTGTTCGACAAGGGCCGAGCCGCCCTCGACGTCGTCGCCGAACTGGGTGTAGATCGGCGCACTGGCCTTGACGAAGGCCGCCTTGTCGGCCTCGTTAATCGCCATCCCTCCGGCCTTGAGCTTGGCCAGCAGGTCGGTTTCCAGCTTCGCCGCATGCTCATAAACGAAGCCCTGGGTTTCCTTGGCGATTTTCTCAAGCTCGTCGCGGATGTCGGCGGGCAGGCTGTCCCATTTCTTCTTGCCGACCAGCGCATAGCCCGGGGTGTATACGTGGCCTGTCAGCGACAGGTACTTCTGCACTTCGTGGAACTTGGCGCTGTAAATGTTCGCGAACGGGTTCTCCTGGCCGTCCATCACGCCGGTCTGCAGCGCGACGAAAACCTCGGAGAAAGCCAGCGGCGTCGGATTGGCGCCATAAGCCTGGAACATCTTGACGCGCCATTTGCCCTTCGGCGTGCGCAGCTTGATGCCGTCAAGGTCGCCCGGCACCACGATAGGCCGCACATTATTGGTGATGTGGCGGAAGCCGTTCTCCCACAGGGCGATGATCTTATAGCCCTTGGCCTCGACCAGCGGGGCCAGCTTGCTCCAGAATATCTCCTTCTCGATCCGGCCCATATGGGCGCGGTCCTTAACCAGGTAAGGCATGTCGAACAGGCCGAACTGGTCGACAACCGACGTCATCACGCTGGACGGCAGAGAGAAGTCGACGGTGCCTAGTTTCAGCTTTTGCAGAAGTTCCTTGTCCTTGCCGAGCTGGCTGGAGCCGAAGACCTCGATCTTCACCTTGCCGGCCATTTGTTCATTTACACGCCGGGCGAATTCTTTCGCCGTTGCGTCAAACAGCGAGCCCGGTGCACCGACATGCCCGAACTTCATGGTGATTTCCGCGGCCGAAGCCGGAAGGGCGAAGCTCGCCGCCAGGGCGATGCCCGCTAACAGTTTTCCTAATCGCATAGTTTCCTCCTTGCAGGGTTATATGTTTATAGTTTTGCCTTCTTAAGTTTCTCGCGGGAGGCATCCGCTATTCGTTCCGTCTCTCCGCCAGAAATTCCATGGCCGCCATCACGCCGCGGGGTTGATGCGGAACACCCGCGATCGACAGGCCCATTTCAACGCCAGTCAGCGCGCCCATCAGCATCAGCTCGTTGAAATCGCCCAGATGGCCGATGCGGAAAACCTTGCCGGCGACCTTGCTTAATCCGGTGCCCAGCGACATGTCGAAGCGATCCAGGATCACCTTTCGCAGCGCGTCGGCATCGTGGCCGTCGGGCATAAGAACCGCAGTCAACGAACTGCTGTATTCGTTATCATTGGCGCAAAGATTTTCCAGGCCCCAGCCGCGAACGGCGCGGCGCGTGGCCTCGGCCAGACGGCGATGACGGGCGAAGACATTGTCCAGCCCTTCCTCGTCCAGCAGCATTTCCAACGCCTCACGCAAGCCATACAGCAAGTTGGTTGCGGGAGTGTAGGGAAAATACCCTTGTTTGTTCGGCCCGCGCATTTCCGACCAGTCCCAGTATGACCGGGGCATGGTGGAGGATTCGGCCGCCGCCCATGCCTTCGGCCCAACCGCATTAAAACACAACCCCGGCGGCAGCATCAGGCCTTTTTGCGAGCCGCCGATGGTGACGTCGACACCCCATTCGTCGTGGCGATAGTCGATCGAGGCCAGCGACGAGATTGTATCGGCCATCAGCAACGCCGGATGCCCGGCCCCGTCGATTGCCTTGCGCACGGCGGCGATATCGCTGACGGCCCCGGTCGAGGTTTCGTTATGGACCACGCAGACGGCCTTGATTTCATGGGCCTTGTCTTCGGCGAGGCGCGCGCCGATGGCGCCGGCATCCGCGCCGCGCCGCCAGTCGCCCTCTATCAGTTCGACCTTCAGCCCCAACCGATTGGCCAGTCCCGACCACAGCGCCGCGAAGTGGCCGGTCTCGTACATCAAAACATGATCGCCGGGCGACAACACATTGACCAGGGCGGCTTCCCAGGCACCTGTTCCCGAGCCGGGATAGATAATGACGTCGCCTTCGGTCTGGAAAACCCGCTTCATGCCGGCGAGACATTCCTGGCCGAGCTCTGCAAACTCGGGACCGCGATGATCGACGACCGGACCGTCCATGGCCCGAAGCACCCTGTCCGGGACGTTGGTCGGCCCGGGAATCTGCAGAAAATGGCGACCGCTTCGGAAAGTCATTCGGTTTCTCTCAATTGTTTTTCGACCTTGTTTCGAATTCAGTGCGGCCGCTGCCTATGCCTCGTTGGAAACTTTGCATACAATCCTGGCCGGGGCAAGGCTCTAAATTAATGTTCCCGATTCCGCTATATCACTAGTTTCCCACATATAGGCGAATGCAGCCGCAGAGGATTTAGTTTTGTTGTATACAAATACTTCTGAACGCTTGACCGTTCCTCACAAACGGGGTACCCGGCAACATGCCGAACGAACATGCAGCCACAACCGCGCTAACGCGGGACGACTCGGATAGCCCGCTGGCAAGACGCCTGAGCCGGGAAACACGGGCCGAAATACTATTCGATCCTTTCAGCCGCGGGCGCTACAGCACCGATGCCTCGATTTACCAGATCATGCCGGTGGGCGTGGTCGTGCCACGCGGCGTGGATGACATCCGGGCCGTGATCCAGATCGCCCGGGACGAAGGCGTGCCGGTACTGCCGCGCGGCGCGGGCACCTCGCAATGCGGCCAGACGGTCGGCGAGGCGCTGATCATCGACACCAGCAAATATCTGCGCGACGTGGTCTCGCTGGACAAGGAAAACCACCGGGTTCGCGTGCGGCCCGGCATCGTGCTGGACCATCTGAACGCTTACTTGAAACCGCACGGCCTGTTCTTCCCGGTTGATGTGTCGCCCGCCAATCGCGCCACCATCGGCGGCATGACCGGCAACAACAGCTGCGGCTCGCGCTCCATCCGTTACGGCAACATGGTCCATAATGTTCGGTCGATCGAGGCGATTCTCGCCGACGGGACAGAGGCCGACTTCGGCGCCGCGCCGGGCAATCTGGCCGAACTGGAATCGCCCGCGCGCTATATCGAACTGGTGCAGCACATGCGAGCCCTGGGCCTGCGCGAGGCCGCCGAAATCGACGCGCGCATCCCCAAGCTGCTGCGCAAGGTCGGCGGCTATAATATCGAATCGATCGACCCGGCCGGTCACAACATGGCCAGCCTGCTGGTGGGATCGGAAGGCACGCTGGCCTTCTTCCACGAGATCGAGCTGGATTTGCAGCCGATTCCGGAACACAAGGTCCTGGGCATCTGCCATTTCCCGACCTTCCGCGCGGCCATGGAAGCGACCCGGCATATCGTCGAGCTGGACCCGGCGGCGGTCGAACTGGTGGACCGCACCATGATCGACCTGTCCCGTGAAATCCCCATGTTCCGCGCCACCGTCGACAGCTTCGTGCGCGGCCGGCCGGACTCGCTGCTGCTGGTTGAATTCGCCGGCGAGGATCTTGAGGCGCAGAAACGCAGTCTCGCCGGCCTGGTCGAACTGATGGGAGATCTGGGCTATCCGGACGCGGTCGTCGAGGTTACCGACCCCGCCTTCCAGCGCGACGTCTGGGAAGTCCGCAAGGCCGGGCTGAACATCATGATGTCGATGAAGGGCGAGGGAAAACCGGTCTCCTTCATCGAGGATTGCGCCGTGCCGCTGGATAATCTGGCCGACTATACCGAGCGCCTGAACGGCGTGTTCGAAAAGCACGGCACCAGCGGCACTTGGTACGCCCATGCCTCGGTCGGCACGCTGCATGTACGCCCTGTCCTGAACATGAAAGAGGGCACGGATGTCACGAAAATGCGCGAAATCACCGAGGAAGCCTTCGCCATGGTGCGCGAGTACAAAGGCTCGTTTTCGGGCGAGCATGGCGACGGGCTGGTGCGATCGGAACATCTGGAGACCATGTACGGGTCGAAAATCGCCCGCGCATTCGAGGACGTGAAAGACAGGTTCGACCCGGCTGGCCTGTTCAATCCGGGCAAGATCGTGCGCCCCTCGAAAATGGACGACCGGTCGCTGTTCCGCTATCCGCCGGGCTATGCGCCACAGCCCATGGAAACCGCGCTGGACTGGTCTGAATGGGGCGGTTTCCCGGCGGCGGTGGAGATGTGCAACAACAACGGCACCTGCCGCAAGGCGAGCCCCGGCGTGATGTGCCCCTCATACCGCGCCACCGGCGACGAAACCCACGTCACCCGCGGCCGCGCCAACGCGCTGCGCCTGGCGATCACCGGGCAGTTGGGGCCGGATGCGCTGACTTCGCCGGACATGAAGGCGGCGATGGATCTGTGCATCGGCTGCAAGGGCTGCAAGCGGGAATGCCCGACCGGCGTCGACATGGCGCGCATGAAATACGAATTTCTGGCCCAGTGGCGCCGCAAGCACCGGCTGAGCCTGCGCGACCGCCTGGTCGCCTTCATGCCCCTCTATGCGCCCTGGGCGGCGCGCGTCGGGCCGTTATTGAACCTGCGCAACCGCTTTGGCCCGTTGGCGGTGCTGGGCGAATGGATCACGGGTTTCAGCGCGCGGCGCAAGCTGCCCGAATGGCGCCGCGACTGGTTCCGCCATGACCAGTCGCCCGCCGGGCCGGAGGGCGGGCGCGAGGTCGTTCTGTTCGTCGACAGCTTCAACACCTGGTTCGAGCCGGAAAACGCCCGCGCCGCCGTGAAGGTGCTGGCCGCCGCCGGTTATCGTGTCCACATCGCCCGCGCGCCGGAAGGCGGCCGGGCACTCTGCTGCGGCCGGACCCTGCTGGCCGCGGGGCTGGTCGACGAGGCCCGCGCCGAGGCCAGCCGCATGATCGAGGCGCTGCGGCCTTGGGTAGACAAGGGCGCGCCGATCGTCGGACTGGAACCATCCTGCCTGTTCTCGCTGCGCGACGAATTCAAGGCGATGCTGCCGGGCGAGGACAGCGCCAGACTGGCTGAGCTTTCCATGCTGTTCGAGGAATTCATCGCCCGCGAGGCGGAAGCCGGACGTTTCAAATTGGACCTGGAGCCCGCGGCGGGCGGCAAGGCGCTGCTGCACGGCCATTGTCACCAGAAGGCCCTTGGCGCGATGGGACCGGTTGAGAAAACCCTGTCGCTGGTGCCGGGCTTGAACGTGGAAACCATCGAGTCCACATGTTGCGGGATGGCCGGCGCTTTCGGCTATGAGGCCGAACATTACGACATATCGATAAAAATTGGTGAAATTGATGTGTTTCCGGCGGTGCGCGCGGCGGGAAATGACGTTATGATAGTGGCTGACGGCATCAGTTGCCGGCACCAGATCAAGGACGGGACGGAACGAAAACCGGTCCATGTCGCAAGGATTCTGGCGGACGCCTTGCGTGAAAGATGAGGGTGTGTATGTCATGACCGAGAATAGTTGGGAAAGTGCGGATCTGGAGGAGGAATATCCGGAACGCCGCTCGCGTCGCCCCTTGCATGAGGAGGCCGCGGAACGCCTGCGCGACATGATTGTCGAGGGCGAACTGACACCGGGCGAACGCATCACCGAACAGTCGCTGTGCGACCGCATGGGTCTGTCGCGCACGCCGTTGCGCGAGGCCATCAAGACGCTGACGTCGGAAGGCCTGATCCTGTTGCAGCCCAACCGCGGTGCATCGGTTGCCTCGCCAAGCCTGGAAGATATTGAAGATACTTTCCGTGTTATCGGAGTACTGGAAGCGCTGGCGGGGGAGTTGGCCTGCGGCAATCTTGGCGATGACGATGTCGCCGAAATCCGCGTGCTGCACTACCAGATGGCCCTGCACAGGACACGCGGCGAACGGCTGGAATATTTCAAGCTGAACCAGCGGATCCATGAAAAAATCGTCGAATTGTCCGGCAATGCGGTGCTGCTGGAAACCCACAGGCGGCTCGGCGGCCGTATCCGCCGGCACCGTTTCGCCGCGAACATGGCGGCGGAACGATGGGACCAGGCGATCCGCGAGCATGAGGAAATGCTGGAGGCACTGGACGAGCGCGATGGCGTACGACTGGCGGAAATACTGCGCCGGCATCTCGACAACAAACGCGCGGCGGCCGAAAACGCGACCGCGGCCGAACGCAAAAACGCCGCCGATTAACCTTTTGCAAACCCGAATCAGGCTGAATGCTCCTTGGTATTATGTAATTCATTTTCCGAGGCGAGGGTCATGATCCGGTTTTTCCGTAAATTTCAGATAAAACAGGCGACCATGTTGCTGCTGGTCGCAACGATCCTCGCGGCCTGCGGCGGCGGCGGGACCGCGACGGGCCAGGCCAAGGCGCCGCCGGCCGACATCCCCTACAAGCTGGGCAAGCCTTACAAGGTGGCGGGTGTGCGCTACGTGCCGCGCGACGACCGGTCCTACGACCGCACCGGCATGGCCTCATGGTACGGCAAGGACTTCCACGGCAAGCCCACCGCCACCGGCCGCAAATACAATATGTACGAGATGACGGCGGCCCACACGACCCTGCCCACCGGCACCCAGGTAAGGGTCACTAATCTGGCGAACGGCCGCTCGGTCATCGTCGTCATCGCCGACCGCGGCCCGTTCAGCAAGAAGCGCATCATCGATCTTTCATACGCCGCCGCCAAGCATCTGGGTTTCATAAAACAGGGCACGGCAAAGGTCCGGGTCACCTATTACAAACCGGCCCGCGGTTAGAGCCGTTATTTCAGGGCCTCGCGGACGGCCGCGATCTGGTCGTCCACCGAGATCGGGCATTCGGCCGTGACCTCCAACGCGCGGTCTTCGTAGACGTCGGCGCTATCGTTTTCCGCGGCCCAGTTATCGACAACATTGTCGCGTTCCTTGATCAGGGCGCGAATCTGCGGCCGGAACAGGGTCAACATGTTCGTAACCCAGATATTGACGGCCCAGGACGGCCGCACATGGTCGATCTGAAAATAGCTGAGCATCCGGATCACGTCCTCGGCCTTGTACCAGACCTCACCCGTCACCCAGCGGTTGGTGGTGAACAATTTAATGGGGAGACCGCCCGAATCGCAGGAAATGGCGACCAGATGGCTCAGCGCGTCGTTTTCTCCCTCCGGCGCCGTGTATTCCGGCACGGGCGCGGGTTCGATCCCCGGCGGCATGCCCTTGGGGCGCAGGAATGTGTGGAAATGGCCGTGCTCTCCGGGGCGTTCGTCCTTTGGATGGGCGTGATAGTAAAATTGCGCGTTGCTACGCGGATCGAATACATCGCCCTCGGGGTAATGGTTCCATTCGTAAAATGTCGTGCTCTCGGTCAATAGTTCGCCAACGACATTGTCGCTGGTATTTCCCAGAACACGTATAGTTTCAAGCACTTTACCGCCAGCCTCAAGCATAGCTTCAAGCTCGCCCCGCGGCAGGCTGCTGAAATCGACAGGTTCAAAATCCGTCACTGATATTTATCCCTTGTTTTTGTCGGGACTTTTTATCAGGGCGGCCAACTTCCTGCAAATCACCAATTCCTGAGCGGCCATGGTCATTCGGCGTCGCGCACCAGACGAAATCCGATAAGGATATGTTTGAGCGTTGCAGGGCGGCTATGGCGCGCCGCCGGCCGGCAGATGCCGCAACCCTTGTCGTCCCACGAGCCGCCCTTGACAATAAAGCGACCGTCGGCGGCCAGCGTGTTCGTCCATTCATAAACCTGGCCCGCCGCGTCCAGCATGCCGAAGGCGCTGATCCCGGACAGGTTTCCGCCCGCAACCGTGGTATCGAATGGCCCCGAATCATGGCTGTTCAGTCGTTCCGGATCGAACTCGTCGCCCCAGGGGAAGCGCCTGCCGTAGATGCCGCGGGCCGCCTTTTCCCATTCGGCCTCAGTGGGCAGCCGCCAGTTTTCACCCGTCTCCAGACTAAGCCACGCCGCGAACGCGCTGGCCTCGGAGTGACTGACCAGCACCACCGGATGCCGGCCGCGCATTTCCGGCGGCCGTCCATCGACCCACATATGGCGCTGGGCCAGATTGTAGGGATGAACCAGCCCGTAACTGTTCCAGGTCGCCTCGTCGACATAGGGTGCCGGGCGCCCCGTTGCCGCGATGAATTTGGCGTAAAGATCATTGGTGACCGGCCACTGCATGATGTAATAGGCGCCGGTTTCGACCTCGCGGCGGAAAATTTCACGGGCATACCATGCCCGGTCACGTGTGATGGAGTGGCCATAGGCGGCTTCGTCCATGCGATACGCGGCCTCACGCTCTTCGTCGTCGGACCCCATAATGAACCGGCCGGCCGTAACCTCCGCCACCGCCGGCCATGCGGGCGGTTTTGGCGGCCCGTCGCAGGCCGTGAAAAAGAACAGAATAAGCGTAATGGCCAAGCGTCGCATGGCGCCCCCGATAGATTGCACCCGCGCATGCTGCCATTTTCGCGCGCCGCCGCCAAGGGCATTGATGTATGGTTACGCGAGATCGCCGTTTGGCGCGGCCGGCAGGTGGTGCTATTTTCACCGGTAGAATGCGAAAATCAGGATGGATCATACCGGCGGCCCTGCTTCTGCTCGCCGCCTTCGCGCCGCCGGCCGCGGCAGACCCTTTGTTGCTGCGGGGCGAGGCTCAGCGTGGCGATACCGTCGTCCATCCGTTTGAGCATGACGGACACGCATTCGAGTTCAGGTTGATACCCGTAGGGCATGGCTGGTCGATCTGGATCGGCGATCCTGTGAACCGCGAGCGCAACCAGGTCGTCATCGCAACACCCCCATACAGCGGGATCAACCCGGCCATTATCCAGGGCTGGCATTTCCGCAACGCCGACAATAGCGGCCCCAACAAGCCCGGCAAAGACCATGTAAATGCACCCCAAAATACCCGGCATTTCGCCTTCGTGCTCAACGGCGCCGGTTATCAGGCCGCGCGTGAGGCCCTGGAGATACTGATGTGGCCGGAAGATCGGGACCAGGGCGATGTATCGAAAGCGGAAGAGCGACTCAAGGCCGTGCCCAAGGCCCACGGGGTGCTGACAATCGAAGCCCTCGAACTTGGAAACCTGATCGAAGGCGAACAGGCCTGGGTCGAGCGCATGGCCTTCCGGATCCGGATTAATCTGCCCTGACCTATAAATCCGGTCCACGGCAATTTCCTTCACTTCTATTTAACGGGTTCCTTGGCAGTATTTCCTCGCGGCCTGGCTGCATGCCGCACGGAAACCGAAGGGCCTTGCCATGATCACGATAATTCTCACCGTTCTCGCCGTTATCCTGGCGATTTTCCTGCCCGGCTTCATCACCTCGCAAGATCCGGCAAAGGACCGGATTCTCGGCTCCGTCCGCTTCGCCGTTAGAATTCTATCGGGCGTGGCTGCCGTACTGATCGCGGCGTCCTCGTCATTCGTGTATGTCGAGAAGGACCAGACCGGCCATCTGGACAAGATATTTGGAACGACGAGCCTGAAAGAAGGCCATATCCTTGCGGTCAACGGGGAAATGGGACCGCAGGCAGATGTCCTGCCGCCCGGTTTCCATCTCCGTTTACTCCTTCGGATCTTCTACAACGTGAAAATGGAAGACGTGATCGAGGTACCGCCCGGCCAGTATGGCTTCCTTTACGGCAAGGACGGCGCCCCGCTTCGCGATGGCCAGACCTATGCCGACCCCTTCCCGCCCGGTGACGCCGACAAGATGGCGAACGATGCGGGATTTTTCCTGACAAACGGTGGGCAGAAGGGATCACAGACAACCGTCCTGACGCCAGGCAAATATCGACTCAACCACTTCCTGTGGCGCGTCGAGCTTGGCGACGCCACCGATATCCCCAAGGGTTTCGTCGGTGTCGTCAAATCCAACGTCCATTCCCGGGTCGATTTCGGCAGTTTGATGTCTGACAAGCCAGTGGATTGCACCGTCCGTTCCGACGCATCCGGTCCAGCCGGCGGGTTGAGCGTGCCGCTGGTGCCGGTTGGCTGCATCGGAATCTGGGACCAGGCGCTGAATCCCGGCAAATACTACATCAACACCAAGGCCTATACGGTGACGATGGTCGATACACGCGTGCAGACCTGGGAATATCGCGGCGGATTCACCCGGCGGCAGATATCGCTGGCGGTTGACCAGCAAGGCCTCATCACCCAGCGCGAGGAATCGATCAAGGTTCCGGTACCGAGGAACGCCGCCGACGAGGCCATCTTCCTGAAAGTCGAGGGCTGGACCATTGCCCAGCAACTGCGCGTGCTGGTGCAGGTGACGCCCGCGCACGCGCCCTTCGTCGTCGCCTCGGTGGGCGGGCTGCAGGAAGTCGAGGATCGCATCATGAGCCCGGCCGTGCAGTCGGTGGTGCGAAATGTTGCCGGCGGCATGATCCGTGTGCCGACACAGGCCCTCAACGAGAACGGCAATCCCATCCTGGACGAAAACGGCGAGCCGGAAATGCGGGTCGTCACGCGCCGGGTCCGCGTGCTGGACGTGATCGAGAATCGCTCGGCCCTGGAAGAGGGGATCGAGGCGATCATCCGCAACGAGGGGCTAAAGGCCGGCGTGGACATCAAGGAAGTCCGCCTGCTGGAACCCGACCTGCCGCCGGAACTGCTGGTCGCCCGCAAACGCGAACAATTGGCCCAGCAACTGGCCAAGGCCTACCACCAGGAGCGCGGCGCGCAGACCGAGCGCATCATGACCGAACAGACCCGCGCCACCGCCGACCAGCAGGACAAGTTGGTCGAGGCGCAGATCGAGGTGAAGCGTTCCGAACAGTTCGCCATGGCGCGGCGCAACGAGGGCCAGGGTGAACGCGACAGGCTGACCCTGATCGCCGAGGGTCAGAAAACCCAGGCCGCGGTACTGGGCGAGGATCGCGTGGTCGAGTTGCGCAAGTTCGAATTTGTGGTCGGCCGCCTGCTGGATTTCTTCGACAACAATCCCGAAGTGCTGGCCGCGGCGCTGAACAACGCCCACAAATTCGTGCCCGAGCGCGTCTTCACCATGAGCGGCGAGAACGGCGCCGACAGTCTGACCGGCGCCGCCGGCGTGCTGGGTGACTTCCTGAGCAGCGGCGCAAACAAGCCGGCGCAGTAGCAGCGCCGGGCTAGAGCTTTCCCCACTTGCGTGGGCGGCACCGGCCCGCTCCCCCACCCGGCCACCCACAGCGTACAATGTCGTTGGATGGCCGGGTGGGGGAGCGGGCCGGCGGCCGTTCAACTTATACTCAGCCCCTGACCACCAGCACCGAGCAAATGGCGTGGCGCACGACGCGCGCGGCGTTGGGGCCCAACAGATAGTCGCTCTGTGCCGGCCGGTGCGATGCCATGACGATCAGGTCTGCGCCGATATCATCGGCGGTGGCGAGGACTTCCTTGTAGATCGTGCCGTGGCCGACGGAATGTGCGGCCTCGATTTCACCGGGAACGTTCTCGCCGATGAAGTCGGCTAGCGACTTGCCGGCCTCGGCCAGTGCCTGCTTTTCGTAATCCGCCGGGAAAAACGAGCCGACAATGGCCATTCCGAAATCGGGCACCACGGTCATGATATGGAGTTTCCCGCCGCCCGAACGGGCCTGTTCCAGCGCCACGGGCAGCGCTTTTTCCCATGAAGACGGTTCGTTCATATCGATGGCGAGCAGGATGGTCTTGTACATTTCGCTTCCCCCTATGCGGCCGCCGTCGCCCTGCGACGGAGCTGCAGCAATACAATCAGGCCGAAGAGCGCCAGCGCGGGAATGAAGAACAACTGCTTGGGCGGCTGGTCCGCCTCGGCCCGCACGTCCACGATTTCCCAGTCGAAATCGACACCCGCCTTTTCAGCCGCGGTGCCGAAGACGATGTTGTCGACCAGCACCTTGCCGTCCTCTTCGCGGGTCTCGATCCCCGCATGGGCCAGCCTTTCCGGGCCGGCGGCCAAGGGCCCCAGCGGCAACGGCACGATCCTTGTGACAAATTTACCGTCAATCGTCTCGCCCGACATGGTAACGCGCAGCATGATGTCGGGTTCTTGCGCCTCGGCGATCTCCGCGATTTCTGTCGGCGAACGAATATCCAGCGGTTCAACGACCATGTCCATCCAGAAACCCGGCCGGAACAGGGTGAAGGCGATCAGAATCATCGCCAGCGATTCCCACAGCTTGCTGCGCACCAGGAAATAGCCTTGCGTGCTGGCCGCAAACAGCAACATGGCCACGACCGCCGAGGTTACCACCAGGATCAAATGCCAGACGCTTTTTATTCCGATCAACAGCAGTTCGGTATTGAAGATAAACATGAAGGGCAGAATGGCGGTGCGGATATCGTAGGCGAAGCCCTGAATACCGGTGCGAATCGGATCGCCACGCGAAATCGCGGCCGCCGCGAAGGCGGCCAGCCCCACCGGCGGCGTATCGTCGGCCAGGATGCCGAAATAGAACACAAACATATGTACCGCGATCAGCGGCACGATAAGCCCCTGCGCCGCGCCCAGCGATACGATCACCGGGGCCATCAAAGTCGAGACCACGATATAGTTCGCCGTGGTTGGCAGCCCCATGCCCAAGAGCAGGCTGATGAAGGCGGTGAACAGCAGCATCAGGATCAAATTTCCGCCGGAAATGAACTCAACGAATTCGGTCATCACCAGACCGATGCCGGTCAGCGTCACCGTGCCGACGATAATGCCCGCAACCGCGGTCGCGATGCCGATGCCGATCATGTTGCGCGCGCCCGAAGTCAGTCCATCGGCGGTATCTTTCAACCCGGTGCGCAACGCGTTCGCATAGTCGGGCGTCCCGCCCCGGAAAAAATTCTTTACCATATCCTGGGTAACAACCACGAAAATCATCAGCAACGAGGCCCAGTACGCCGCCAGGCCGGGCGAGAATCGCTCCACCACCAGGCACCAGATCAGCACCACCACCGGCAGCAGATAGTGCAGGCCGGATTTAATCGTAGGGCCGGTCTCTGGCAGGTATTCCATTTTGGAAATCGCGTCCTCGCCGCCAAGGTCGGGCACCGACGCGGCTATGCGGACCAGGAAGAAATAGGCCACAAGAATCACCGCCGCGGCGATCCATGCCGAGGCATCCCCCGCGACGTCCTTCACCCAACTGAAGCCGTAATATATGACGCCTGACAGGATCACCATCCCCAGTAAGGTAAGAACCAGGGCGACGAGCCGCTGCGTCAGCGGCGTGATGGTGCGCCGCGGCATCCCCTCCATGCCGGCCTTGCAGGCCTCAAGATGCACGATATAGACCAGTGCGATGTACGATATTATAGCCGGAAGGAAGGCGTGCTTGATGACCTCGACATAGGAGATGCCGACATATTCGATCATCAGGAAGGCCGCCGCACCCATGATCGGCGGGGTCAACTGCCCGTTGGTCGACGAGGCGACCTCAATCGCGCCGGCCTTTTCCGCCGAAAATCCGACGCGCTTCATCAAGGGAATGGTGAAGGTGCCGGTGACCACCACATTGGCGATTGAGGAACCGGAGATCATACCGTTCATCGCCGAGGATACGACGGCTGCCTTCGCCGGCCCGCCGCGCAAATGACCCAACATCGAGAAAGCGACCATGGTGAAGTAGTTGCCGGCGCCGGCCTTGTCCAGCAAGGCGCCGAACAGCACGAACAGGAAGACGAAGGTCGTCGAAACCCCAAGCCCGATGCCAAACACGCCTTCCTGGCTCAACCACAGGTGCGACATCGCCTTAGTGAAGGATGCGCCCTTCCAGGCAATCACATCGGGCGCCAGATGGCCGAAGAACACATAGCTCAAGAACAGCAGCGCCACCAGCAGCAGCGGTGGCCCCAGCGACCGGCGGGTCGCTTCCAGCAGGGCGACCATGCCGATGCCGGAGAAGACCAGATCGGCCGTAATCGGCAGGCCGGGCCGGTCGGCAAGCCCGAGGGCGAAGATCGCTATGTAGCTCGCGGCGAAGGCGCCAATCCCCGCCATGGCCCAGTCCTGATACGGTACCCGGTCGCGTGGCGATCGTTTCAGCGCCGGGTATGACACAAAAGCCAGGAAGATAGCGAAGGCCAGATGGATTGACCGCGTATGGGTATCGTTCATTAGCGGGATGTAATTCGCCAGCATGTACGGCAACGGCGAGGCGACCCAGAGCTGGAACAGCGACCAGGCCATAGGCACGTAAATCAGCACATTGCGCGAAAAATGACTCGTCGGCGCGCGCGCGCCCGTGTCGGTCTCCGCCACGAAATCCTGCACCGATTTTTCGGTTAACGGGTTGTTTTCCGCCAACGTGGTTCCCCTTGTTCTGTTTCGTGCCGCCGTATGATCCGGCGATCAGTTACATCAGGCCTTTTCCGCGGTAGTAGCGCTTTGCGCCATCATGCAGCGGCGCGGTCAGCCCTTCGCTAACCATACTTTTAGGATCCAGTTGCTCAAAGGCCGGATACATGCGGCGAAATTTGTCAATATTGTCGAACACCGCCTTGACGATGGCGTAGGCCGTGTCGTCATCCATGTCCTCGGCCACGACGACGGTGGCGCGGACACCGAAGGTCCGAACAGGCTCGTCATTGCCGTTGTAGATGCCGCCCGGGATTGTCATGAAGGAATAATAGGGATTGCTCGCGACCAAGTGATCGATCTGTGACCCTTCCACCTTGACGATAACCGCGTCGCACAGATCCGTGGCCTTGGCGATGGATTTGTTGGGGTGTCCGACGACATAGACCATTGCCTCGATTCGGCCGTGGCACAGCGCCAGCGATTGCTGCGAGGCCGGCAATTCGCCGGCCAGCGCGAAGCTTTTTGGCGTCCAGCCCATGGTGTCCATGACCACCTGCATGGTGGCGCGCTGGCCCGACCCCGGATTGCCAAGATTTACGCGCCTTCCCTCCAGGTCGGCGAGCGACCTGATACCTGAATCGCGCCTTGCCACCAGGGTAAAGGGCTCGCCATGCACCGAGAACAGGGTGCGGATATTCTCGTACCCCACATCGACAAATTCCAGCCCACCGGTGCGCTTGTAGGCCTTGTACTGCACGTCCGACTGGACGATGCCCACCTCGAAGGCATAGTCGCGGACGCTGTCCATGTTGAACAGCGAACCCGCGGTAGGAACGGCCGAGCATTTGATGCCCTCGGTCTTCTGGTTCACCAGACCGCAGATGCCGCGGCCGACCTGGAAATAGACACCCAGAATGCTGCCGGTGCCGATCACGACATCGAATTCGGCGGCGGCGGGACCGGGTCGAATCGAAACAGCAAAAATCCCAGCCAGCAAAAGCGCCAGCCGAAGACCATGGCAGAATTTTAAAGCGACTCTAAACACGGATCAGCCTCTGTCGGACGCATGCATAAGGAAAAAGGGGGACGCCCGCGAAGGCATCCCCCGAGGCCTCATTTCAGAAGGCCGGCTTCCTTGTAATATTTGATCGCGCCGTCATGCAGCGGGGCCGACAGGCCGTCGCTGATCATCTCTTCCTTCTTCAGGTTGGCGAAGGCCGGATGCAGCTTCTTGAAGTCCTCGAAGTTTTCGAAGACCGCCTTGACGACCTGATAGACCACTTCTTCGGACACCGCCGTGGATGAAACGAAGGTTGCGCCAACACCAAAGGTCGTAACGTCGTCGGGATTGCCGCTATACATGCCGCCCGGAATGGTCGCCACGCGATAGAACGAATTATCCGCGATCAGCTTGTCGATGGCCGGTCCGGTTACATCGACCAGAACCGCGTCGCAGGATGTCACGGACTCCTTGGTCAGGCCCGACGGATGGCCAACCAGCCAGAAATAGGAGTCGATTTTGTTGTCGCAAAGCGCCTGGCCCGTCTCGGCCGACTTCAGTTCAGTGGCCAGTTTGAGGTCGCTGCGCTTCCAGCCCAGCGCTTCCTCTATGACTTCCCAGGTGCCGCGAGTGCCGGAACCCGGATTGCCGATATTCAGGCGCTTTCCCTTGATGTCGTCGATATGCTTGATGCCGGAATCGCGGCGGGCCAGGATGGTCACCGGCTCCGGATGCACCGAAAAGACCGCGCGCAGTTCCTTGAAGGGGCCCTGATTGGCGAATTTGCTGGTGCCGTTATAGGAATGATACTGCCAGTCCGACTGGGCCACGCCCATGTCCAACTCACCGGCGCGGATTGTATTGATGTTGTAGACCGAGCCGCCGGTGCTTTCCACCGAGCAGCGAATGCCGTGCTCCTTGCGGCCTTTGTTGACCAGGCGGCAGATCGCGCCGCCGGTGGGATAATACACCCCGGTTACGCCGCCGGTGCCAATGGTGACGAACTGTTGTTCGGCCTGGACCGGGCTGGCGCCAATCGCGGACACGCCAAGGGTTACGGCAGCGGCGATTGCGGCTGCTGTCAGCAATTTCATCTTCATTTGAAGCTCCCGTTCGATGTTCAATTCGTGCCGTGCAACGGCACTTCATATTATTTCGAGGGCGGCACGGTGTTCCACCCCGCAATCTTCACGATTGCGAAAGCCGCCCCATCCGTATGGATAACAGCGACTATGCCCGCCCTGTTCGGCCAGCGTCAACCTTGAAAAGGTTTCAATTATTTCACACGCCGCGGAAAAATGTGTCGCGCCGCAACATCATTCCGCGGGAAGCAGGCCCCTGACGCGGTAGACCGACTCGGCGCCGGAATGGATGGGCACCGCAATGCCGGCCGAGGTCATTGTAGCCGTGCCGACGCCGGCCAGCACCGGGTGCTGGCCGGCGAATTCGGCCATCGAGTCGAGAATCGCCTCGGTCACCTGCCGGACGAGGCCGTCGTCGACATTGACGGTGGTCGCCAGGATGGCGCGCAGACCAAAGGACGGAACGTCGTCCGGCGCGCCCGCGTAAAAACCACCGGGAATGGTCGCCGCGGCCAGATCCGGCCGCCTCGACAATAACTCGTCCACGTCATCGCCGGCGACGGGCACCAGCTTTAATTCGCAGCGTTGCATCGCGTCGGTCAATGCCGGCGAGGGGTGGGCCGTCACGATCGCGGCTGCATCGATCTGGCCGTCGCACAGGGCCGCGAATTGTTCCATGGCGGTGACTTCCAGCACCAGCGCCAGTTCGTCCGTTTCGATGCCATATGACTTGAGCAAAGCCTCCATCAGCACGCGCTGATAGGTAAAGGCCGGGCCGATGCTGATCCGTTTTCCCTCAAGGTCCGCCGGGCCGGCAATATCCGCGCCGCGCCGCGCAATCAGGGTCAGGGGTTCGGCATGCAGCGCCATCACGGCGCGCAGGTTTTCGTCCGGTCCGTTGGCGTGGAACAGATTGGTGCCCCGCGCCGCGTGCATCAGCCAGTCGGACTGTACGATGGCGAAATCCAGCCGGCCGCTGGCAAGGCGCTCGATATTGGCCGAGGAATTGGCGTTGCTCTCGACGAAACAGCGCGACCCTGAATCGGTAGCGGCGACAACGCGGCAGACCGCGCCGGCGGCCGGGAAATAAACACCCGAGACCGCGCCGGCGCCGATCACGATTTCACGCGTGGCGCCACCGACCACCGCGTCGGTCGCGTTATCATGGCTGTCGGCCAGCGCCGGGCTAAGGCCCAAACCCGCCAGCAATAGCCCCGCCAGGGCCGTTTTGGTAATGAATTTCATGGTCTCCCCAGATACGCCCTTGCTTCGTCCGCCCCGGCCAATGTTCGGCCCAGCAGTTTCGCCCCCGATGCGACTTGTCCGGCCAGGGCCGCATTGTCGCTGGCCACCGAACCGTCCGCCATGAGGAAGTTGTTCTCGAACCCGACACGAACATGGCCGCCCAACGCCGCCGCCGTCAAGGCGCAAGCGCTTTCGCGCGCCCCGAAGGCGCAGATCGCCCAGTCGGCGTCGAGCCGATCCGCCTCGACCATGAAGGGCAGCAAATCCTCGGGAACCGACTTCTGGCCCGGCGTATAGCGCCCCAGCACGTAAAGCAGGAAGGGCCGGCCGCCGGGAATGACACCGCGCGTTTGCAGGTCCGTGAACAGGGCGACGTCTTCCGGCGCATAGAGGATATATTGCGCCATGATCCGCTCGCCCGCCATCCAGGCCAGGAACTCGGCGAAGGCGGGCAAGGAGTCCTCGTCCGGGCACAGTTCGCGCACCGCCATCGAGGCCGCCTCGGGCCGCACCGCGCGCACCGCCGCCATCTGTTCGGCCGGCGCATAGATGCCCACCGCCTCGGTCGTCATCTGGATGACGATCCCGTCGCCGACCTCGCGCCGGATTGCCGCGGTCGCCGCCGCGTAGGCATCGGCGTCCAGGCTGTGCTTGTTGTCGGCGTCGCGCACATGCAGGTGGATCATCGCCGCCCCGGCCTCGCGGCAGCGAGCGGCCTCGGCCGCGAGTTCGTCCGGCGTGATGGGGATGGCGGGATGGTCGGCCTGGGTCTTGCGCGCCCCATTGGGCGCCACCGCCAGGATCAGCGGCGCGTCGATGTCGTTGGCTGTCATTCCTCAGTTCCCCGTGGAGTCTATGGAATCTATGGAGTCTATGGCCGCGTCGATCGCGTCGGCCAGCCGGTCGGCGATCATCTCGATCTGTTCCGGAGTCACGATATAGGGCGGGGCCAGCAGCACATGGTCGCCCTGTTGGCCGTCGATGGTGCCGCCCATGGGATAGCACATCAGGCCGCGTTCCATGGCCTCGGCCTTGATGCGGGCATGCAGCTTCAGCGCCGGATCGAAGGCCTGCTTGGTGGCCCGGTCGGCGACCAGCTCGACGCCGCGGAACAGCCCGCGCCCGCGGATATCGCCGACATGGCGG
>JADFVY010000134.1 GCA_015222795.1 Pseudomonadota bacterium
ATGAAGATCCTCAGTGGCAACAGTAACAGGCCGCTGTCAGAGGCTATTTCCGCCAAGCTTGGCGTGCCCCTGACGGAAGCCGCAATTCGGCGGTTCTCGGACCAGGAAGTCTTTGTCGAAATTCTGGAGAATGTGCGCGGCGAGGACGTGTTCGTCGTGCAGTCGACATGCTTCCCCACCAACGATAATCTGATGGAATTGCTGGTGATCATCGATGCGCTGCGCCGCGGGTCGGCGCGCCGGATCACCGCCGTCATGCCCTATTACGGCTATGCCCGCCAGGATCGCAAGACCGGCCCGCGCTCGCCGATTTCGGCCAAGCTTGTGGCCAACCTGATCACCACGGCGGGCGCCGACCGCGTGCTGACGCTTGAACTCCACGCCGGACAGATCCAGGGTTTCTTCGACATCCCGACGGACAATTTGTTTTCGTCGCCGGTATTCGTGACCCATATGGAGGCCCACAAAAATCAGGACGAAGGGCTGGTCATCGTGTCGCCGGACGTCGGCGGCGTTGTGCGCGCGCGCGGTTTCGCCAAGCGGCTGGGCGCGGAACTCGCGATCATCGACAAGCGGCGAGAGCAAGCCGGCCAATCCGAGGTAATGAACGTCATTGGCGATGTCGATGGCCGCACCTGCATCATGGTCGATGATATCGTCGATTCCGCCGGCACGCTTTGCAATGCGGCCAAGGCGTTAATGGAACAAGGCGCAACGTCGGTATCGGCCTATGTTACCCATGGCGTATTGTCGGGTGGCGCGGAAGCGCGGGTGTCCGCCTCGCCGTTGGAAAAGCTGGTGATTACCGACAGCATTCCCGCCACCGAGGCGGTGCGCGTGGCGAAGAATATCCAGCAGGTATCGATTGCACCCCTGCTGGCGGACGCGATCGAGAGAATCGCCAACGAGAAATCAGTTTCGAGCCTGTTCGACTGAACCCGGACAGGCCCACGCCGCCGGACCTGGCGGCAAACGGCCGTAGCGGCACCCCTGGAGGCCGTGCGGCATTTAAAACTGCAAGGAGACTCTTATGAGTAAGCAGATTACGATCAGCGCCGAGATGCGCGACCGGGCCGGAAAGGGGGCCGCCCGGGCCACCCGTCGCGCTGGCAGAGTGCCGGCGGTGATTTACGGTGACAAGAAGGACCCCATCATGGTTTCGCTGGAGCCGCGTGAGCTTCGCAAGCAGCTGAATACCGGCAACTTTTTCGCCACCGTCTATTCGGTGGAGGTCGCCGGTGGCGACAACGAGCGAGTCCTGCCGCGCGATGTGCAGTTTCATCCCGTCAAGGACGAGACAATGCATGTGGATTTCCTGCGCGTCAGCAAATTGACCCGCACGAATGTCATGGTGCAGTGCAACTTCATCAACGAAGATGACTCCCCGGGCCTGACGCGTGGCGGCATGTTGAACGTGGTGCGCCACGAAGTCGAGGTGATCTGCGGCGTCGACGACATTCCCAGCGAGTTCCAGATCGACCTGACTGGCATGGATATCGGCGACAGCATCCATGCCGGCGTGCTGAGCCTGCCGGAAGGCGTGGAACTGACGATCTCCGACCGTGACTTCACGATCGCCACGATCGCGGCGCCTGTCCTGAAGACCGAGGAAGAGGAAGACGAAGAGGCCGCGGCGGCAGCTGCAGCCGAGGGCGAAGAGGGCGAAGCCGGAGAGGCCGGCGCCGAGGAAGCCGCCGAGGAAGGGTCCTCGGAGGAATAATCGGAAAGACCGATGCTTCTTATCGCCGGCTTGGGCAATCCTGGCCCGAAATACGAACGCAACCGGCACAATATCGGTTTTATGGCGGCGGACGAGATTGTCCGCCGCCATTCCTTTGCTGCCTGGCGCACGCGCTTCCAGTCGATGGCGGCGGAGGGCAGTATAGCCGGACAAAAAATCATGGTTATCAAGCCCATGACCTATATGAACGAGTCCGGCCGCGCCGTCGGCGAAGCACTGCGCTTCTTCAAGCTGGAGCCGCCGCAACTCATCGTTATTCATGACGAACTCGATCTCGTCCCCGGCAAGATCAGGGTAAAACGCGGCGGCGGCCACGCCGGCCACAACGGCCTGCGCAGCATCGCTGCGCATATCGGCGACGATTTCTGGCGGGTGCGCACGGGCATCGGCCATCCTGGCGACAAAAACCGCGTCCACGGCTATGTGCTGAGCGACTTCGCCAAGGCGGAACAGCCCATGGTCACGCGCATCACCGACGCCATCGCCACCCATATACCGTTGCTGGTCGAGGGCGACGAGAACGGCTTCATGAGCCGCGCCGCCCAGGACATTTTCCCGCCCCCGCCCAAACCGCCGCGCCCTGAAGGTGGTGAGCCCCCCGACTCCGCCGGCGGTTAACTTCTAACCATCCCTAGGCGCAATCTCGGCTACCGCCGACTCCCTGCGCGCGATCAGGTCCGCCAGGCGCTCGCCCACGACGCGATATCCCGACTCCTCCGGCTCATCCGCATAGGGCAGTTCGGCCAGCAACCCCGCCGCCTCATCGAACTCGCCCAGCCGACGGTGAAAATTCACCACGAGCAGCTTAGCCGTCCACCATTGCTCGCCGTTCTCGCCGGCACGGGCGAAATTCTTCCCGACTTCCTCCAGCCTGGTTAAGGCCAGCGCGGCGTAGTGCTTGTATTTCTTCGGGTTTTCCTGAACTTCCCAGGTCGCCTGCAATGTCAGGATAGCGATCTCCCAGGCGCCTTCGTCCAGCTTGCCGGCCTGATAGGCCGCAACGAAATAGTCCGTCTCCGCCCCCCGCAGCGCCAGATATTCGGGCGACTGCACAAGGCGGCGGGAAACCGAAATTTCCCCATCGTCGAAATCGTCACGGTAGATCACAAAGCCGCTGTCCGGGCAGACCGGCATCGGAATGGGCGCCACCAGCGCACCAATGGGCCGCATATCCAACTGCATGCCGAATTGCGAGTACGAATTGACAGCCTGATAGATGAATGTCTTGCCATCGAGCGGGCAAGTAACGGTTTCGTCGCCGAACGTCAGCGCCGATGCCGGCAGCGGCAGCCATCCCAGCAGGGAGGCGAACAGGCACACTCGAAAAATGCTATTACCCATGATCGAATCCATTGGTTGTTATACGAATATCAATGCTCCCTCATTATGGCGGAAATCGGGAGTCCGATTGACCGCAAAGAGGCAATGTTCTAATACCAAGGCTCGCCGATAAAGACACATGTGACCGGTTTCCCATGGTCGCTCGTCAGGCGCGCTTCGCGCCGTGGTGCGCGCACCATAAGCGGAGCGCAACGCCGCGAACGATCATGGGAAACCGGCCTCCGGTGGGACTTGACGGCCCTCCGGGTACGTTGCGGCCCTTGACCGATGCGCAAGCATCGCTCCGCGAACCGCGCCTGCCCGGAGGGCCGCCAAGTCCCATCACATGGGTCTTTATCGGCGAGCCTTGGTATATGCAGTGCTCCGTCTCGACGAATGAGGTTTTCCCCATGGGTTTCAATTGCGGAATCGTCGGCCTGCCGAATGTCGGCAAGTCGACGCTTTTCAATGCGCTTACACAGACCGCCGCGGCCGAGGCCGCGAACTATCCGTTCTGTACCATCGAGCCGAACACCGGGCGCGTGTCGGTGTCCGACGAACGGCTGGACAAGCTGGCGGAACTGGCCGGGTCCAAGGCGATCCTGCCGACCTTTCTGGAGTTCGTGGACATCGCCGGGCTGGTGCGCGGCGCATCGAAGGGGGAGGGCCTGGGCAACAAGTTCCTGGCCAATATCCGCGAGGTCGACGCCATCGTGCATGTGCTGCGCTGTTTCGAGGGCGAGGTCACCCATGTGGAGGGCGACGTGGACCCCATCCGCGACGCCGACACGGTAGAGACCGAGTTGATGCTGGCCGACATGGAAAGCCTGGAACGCCGCATCCTTCCCCTGGAAAAGCGCGCCAAGGGCGGCGACAAGGAAGCCAAGGAGCAAATCGCGGTTATGGAAAAGGCCCTGGTGCTGCTGCGCGAAGGCCGACCAGCCCGCGAGGCCGCGCTTGAGGAAGCCGAACAGAAGACCTTCAAGATGCTGCAACTGATGACCGGCAAGCCGATGCTCTACATCTGCAATGTGGACGAGGAAAGCGCGGCGGACGGCAACGAGTTGTCGGCCAGGGTCGCGGCGCATGCGGAAAAGGTCGGCGCGGCCTGCGTGGTCATTTCGGCCGCCATCGAAGCCGAGGTTGCCTCGCTGGATTCGGACGAGGAACAGCAGGAGTTCCTGGAATCCCTGGGGTTGGAGGAAACCGGCCTCACCCGTGTCATCAGCGCCGGTTACGGGCTGCTGGATCTTATCACCTTCTTCACCGTGGGGCCCAAGGAAGCGCGCGCCTGGACGGTCCGGCGCGGGGCGAAGGCGCCGGAATCCGCGGGCGTCATCCATACCGACTTCGAAAAGGGCTTCATCCGCGCGGAAACGATTTCATACGACGATTTTGTCGCCAGCGGCGGCGAACAAGGCGCCAAGGACGCCGGGAAAATGCGGCTGGAAGGCAAGGAGTACGTCGCAAAGGACGGCGACATCTTCCATTTCCGCTTCAATGTGTGATCAGGGAGAACAAGAATGGGCGAGATAGTTCAGCTTAAAGCCTCGGACGGCCACGAACTCGCGGCCTATGTGGCGGAACCCCATGACGAATCGCGTGGCAAACCGCGTGGCGGCATCGTCGTCATTCAGGAAATATTCGGCGTCAATTCACATGTGCGCGCGATTGCCGACGGTTTCGCCGCCGACGGGTACCGGGTTATGGCACCAGCCATGTTCGACCGGATCGAGCGCAATGTCGATCTGGGATACGACCCCGACAGCGTCACCGCCGGCCGGGAGCTGAAGGGGCGAATGGACTGGGACAGCCCGCTTCTGGACATCCGGGCCGCGATCGACGCGTTGGCGGGCCTAAAGATTGGCGTTGTGGGTTATTGCTGGGGCGGCTCCCTGGCCTGGCTGGCGGCGACACGGCTGGACGGCATTGCCGCCACGGTCTGTTATTACGGCGGCCAGATCAACGATTTCAGGGACGAGTCGGCGAAATGCCCGGTGCTGATGCATTTCGGCAGCGAGGACGCCAGCATCCCCATGGACGCGGTAGAGGCCGTCCGCGCCGCCCAGCCGGAAATCCCCATCCACGTCTATGAAGGCGCCGGCCACGGCTTCAACTGCGACCAGCGGGGCAGCTACGACTCCGGCGCTTCGGCCACCGCCCGGCAGCGCACGATGGAGTTCCTGGCGTCCGAATTCGCATAACGACCCCATGCAAAGACGTTTTCTGCGGTTTTTTGGCCCCATAGAGCCGGAAAACGAACCGGATTCTGGTTTAATCCGAGCATATGATATGCATACATAATAACGATCCGGAAATATAATAAGTATCCATAATATCGTTGATCCGCGCACCGGCGGCGGCGGGCCGCTGTCTCAAGCGAGACCTACCCGGTCAACTCTCCTGAACGAACGAAATCGCCACGCCACAGGCGCTTTCAGGCATTACGGTCATGCCTTTGTCGGTCCGCATGCAGGCGGCCCCGGCCTCGGCCAAGCAGACCGCGGTTTCCACGAGATCGGTTACGCCGATCGTCATGCCCAGGATATTTCCGGCTTGCGGGTGGTCGAATTCCACGTCGGCGAAGGCGCTGGGCAGCTCGTCCCAGGGCAGAAAGTCCAGCCGCGCCGTTCCGGTTTTCACCGACAGCCAGCCCCCATCCCGGCTGACCGCGCCGGCCCCGAACAACCGAACCCAGCCGGCGGCCAGCAGGGCGGGATCATCGGCCAGGATCGCGTATGACCGCACCCCGGTCGCCGTGTTGCGATGCTGGAGCCATTGCGGGCGCCAGACCATCTCCGGCGTCAGGTGCTGGCAAATAAAACCAGCGAGGCCAGGCGTGGCCTCCGGTTTCGGATGAACCAGCCTGAATTCCGGCAACACCGTTCCTTCCGGCGCTTCCAGCTCTCGCGCCAATTCCTTTACCGGTTCGGTGATCAGCGCGTGGCTTTCAAAAAAATCGTGGCTGCGCGTGGCATCCTCGCTGCGCATGGCCAGCTTCAGCAGGCCCTCGCCATGCTCGGCGAGGATCGTATCCAGCCCCGCGGCGTAACCGTCCGGATCGACGATACCCAGTAGCTCGATATAGTCCCGCTCGAACATGATGCAGTAATTGGCGGTGGACCAGCCGATATGCCTGCCGCGCGGGGTCATGGTGAAACCCAACGCCTCGTAGGCGGTGCGTGCCGCCTCGAGATCGGCCACGCCGACGATGGAATGATCCACCCCGGCTATGGCCGCTTCGTTCGTGGTCGCGTCTTGCACCGAATCAGCCATTCAGAACCCTTCCGGCGACTGCGTCCAGCTTTGCGAGAACCGCCGGGTCGCGCGCCCCGGGCGCGGTGATCAGGGCGGTGCCCAGCGCGCGCTGGCATCCGGCGCCGCAGCTATGTTCGCGGCCGGCCAGCAGGGGCGCGGCATGGCGCACCAGCGCGCGGCCTTTCTCGGCATTTTCCATTAGCACCTTGATGATCGCATCAACGGTAACGTCGTCATGATGCGGGTGCCAGCAGTCGTAATCGGTGACCATGGCGACACTCGCGTAACAGATTTCGGCCTCGCGGGCCAGCTTGGCCTCGGGCATGTTGGTCATGCCGATGACGTCGCAGCCCCAGCTTCTATATAGTTCGGATTCCGCGCGCGACGAGAATTGCGGGCCTTCCATGACCAGATAGGTTCCGCCCCGCACGGCCGAAATGCCGGCCTGGGCCGCGGCGGCTTCAAGATGCCCGGCAAGGCGGCTGCATACGGGATCGGCCATCGACACATGGCCGACCATGCCGGTCTCGAAGAAGGATTTTACCCGCGCGAAACTGCGGTCGATGAACTGGTCGACCAGCACGAAGGTTCCCGGCGCCAGTTCCTCGCGCAGGGAACCGACCGCCGACAGCGACAGAATTTCGGTCACGCCGCTGCGTTTCAAAGCATCGATATTGGCGCGGAAATTGATCTCGGATGGCGGAATACGATGTCCACGCCCATGGCGCGGCAGGAAGACCATCTTCTGGCCCTGTAATTCTGCGAACATCAATTCGTCGGACGGCGCGCCGAACGGGCTTTCGACCTGGCGCCATTCGACGTTTTCCAGGCCGTCCATATCGTATATGCCGCTACCGCCGATAACTCCGATAACCGGCGGCGTACCGGGTTCACTCATTCCTGTCTCCTCGAAACTCGTTCCAACGGCGCGATCGCGGGAGTATCGGGTGTTCCGGGTCCCGGATCAACCGACAATCCACGCCGGTGGTAGAGCCCTGACCGCTTCTCCCGCAAGAACCGCCGACGCGCTTCACACACCCCGTTCGGCGATGGCCAGCAGGGCGTCCAGGTCGCAGTTGGCTTCCAGATGCTCGGCCAGTGCATCCAACGTGGTTTCCACCTTTGCCTCATATGCTTCCGCCTGGGGGCGGCCTTCCCTCAACCGCGACAGGAAGGCGGTGCGGAAATCGTCGGCGGCGAACAGGCCGTGCAGGTAACAGCCCATGACGAGGCCGTCGGGCGAGACCGCGCCGTCGGGATGACCGGCGAGTTCGACCATGGGGCGGGCGAGTCCGGGGCCGCTGGTCTTGCCGATATGCATTTCGTAGCCGCGCACGGGTTGGCCGGTGGCGAGTTCGCGGCCCTCCGTTTCCACCAAACGCTTGTCGCCGGTCAGAACCGTTTCGATCTGCAACAGACCGAGCCCGTCCACCGCGCCGGGCGGGCCTTCGGCGCCGTCCGGGTCGTCCAGGCGCGCGCCCAGCATCTGATAGCCGGCGCATAATCCGATCACCGGCTTGCCCCGGCGCAAATGCGCCTTGATATCGATGTCCCAGCCCTGTTCGCGCAGCATGGCGAGGTCGGGAATGGTTGATTTGGAACCGGGCAGCAGCACCAGGTCCGCCTCGGCGGGGATCGGGCGGCCTGGCTCGACAATGTCGATGGCGACGTCCGGCTCGGCGGCCAGCGGGTCGAGATCGTCGAAATTGGCGATGCGCGACAGGCGCGGCACGGCGATCAGGATAGCGCCGTCGGCGCGGCCGGGCCGCTTGTCCAGTGCCACCGCGTCTTCCGCCGGTAGCGCCGCCGCGCCCGCAAACCAGGGGATCACGCCATGGCAGATCATGCCGGTGCGCCTGGCCACGATATCAACGGCGGGCATGAATAGCGCCTTGTCACCGCGGAACTTGTTGACCAGATAACCGCGCAGCAGGTCGCGTTCGCGCGCCTCGATCAGCATATGGGTGCCCGCCAGGCTGGCCAGCACGCCGCCGCGGTCGATATCGGCGACCAGGATCACCGGGACGCCAGCTTCCAGCGCGAAACCCATATTGGCGATATCGCCCTCGCGGATATTGACCTCCGCCGGGCTGCCCGCGCCCTCGACCAGAATCAGGTCGGCCTCGGCCTTGAGGCGTTCGAAACTTTCCAGCACGCGGGGCATGAGTTCCGGTTTCAGCGCATGGTATTCGGCCGCCTTCGCATTGCCCTCAACCTGGCCCTGCACCACGATTTGCGCGCCGATTTCCGACTGGGGTTTCAGCAGCACCGGGTTCATATGCACCGACGGCGCCACCCCGCAGGCCCGCGCCTGCAGCGCCTGGGCCCGCCCGATCTCGCCGCCGTCGGGCGTGACGGCGGCGTTGTTCGACATGTTCTGCGGCTTGAACGGCCGCACGGCGAGCCCGCGCCGGGTAAAAGCCCGCGCCAGCCCGGCCACGACCAGCGACTTGCCGACGTCCGAGCCGGTCCCTTGCAGCATCAGGGTGGCGGTCAAATCAAGTGCTCCGCTTGTACCGGCGGCGCGACCTCGTCCTTCGAGACGGCGCTGCGCGCCTCCTCAGGATGAGGCTCCAATATTTGTGTCTCCAACCTGAGCAGCCCCGCAGGGGCG
>JADFVY010000135.1 GCA_015222795.1 Pseudomonadota bacterium
AATTCGACCGGATAGTTGGCCTTGAGATACGCCGTCTGCCAGGCGACCAGGGCGTAGGCCGCGGCGTGGCTCTTGTTGAAGCCATAGCCGGCGAACTTGTCTACCTGATCGAAGATGCGCCCCGCCTGGGCCTTGCCGACCCCGCGCTCCACCGCGCCCTCGACGAAGTCGTGACGCTGGGCATCCATCTCTGCCTGGTTCTTCTTGCCCATGGCGCGGCGCAGCAAATCGGCCCCGCCCAGGGAATAACCCGAGAGCGTCTGGGCGATCTGCATCACCTGTTCCTGGTAGATCATGATCCCGTAAGTTTCCTTCAGGATCGGCTCCAGGCTGGGATGCAGATAATCCGGCGCCTCTTCCCCATGCTTGCGCTTTATATAGCTGGGAATATTTTCCATCGGGCCCGGGCGGTAGAGCGCCACGACCGCGATGATATCCTCGAACCGGTCGAGGCGCAGCTTGCGCAGCACGTCGCGCATGCCGCTGGATTCAAGCTGGAACACGCCCGTCGTCTCGCCTCGGCTGAGCATTTCGAAGGATTTTTTGTCGTCCAGCGGCAGGTCGCCGATGTCGATCTCGACGCCGCGCTCGGCCAGCAATTCGACCGCCTTGGCCAGCACGGTCAGGGTCTTCAGGCCGAGGAAGTCGTACTTCACCAGCCCGGCCTGCTCGACATATTTCATGTTGTACTGGGTGACCGGCATGGTGGAGCGCGGGTCGCGGTAGAGCGGCACCAGCTGTTCCAGCGGGCGGTCGCCGATCACCACGCCGGCCGCATGGGTCGAGGCATGGCGGTACAGCCCCTCCAGCCGCAGCGCGATGCCGATCATGCGGGCGACCGCCTCGTCCTCGTCGCGGATTTGCTGCAAGGCGGGCTCGCCGTTGATGGCCTCGCTAAGGGTTACCGGAGTCGCCGGATTGTTGGGCACCAGTTTGCAGATGCGATCGACCTGGCTGTAGGGAAGTTCGAGCACCCGGCCCACGTCGCGCAACACGGCGCGCGCCTGCAGCTTGCCGAAGGTGATGATCTGGGCGACCCGGTCTTCGCCATATTCCTTCTGAACGTAATCCAGCACCTCGTCACGGCGTTCCATGCAGAAATCGATGTCGAAATCAGGCATCGACACACGTTCCGGGTTAAGAAACCGCTCGAAGAGAAGCCCCCAACGTAATGGATCCAGGTCTGTAATCGTCAACGCCCAGGCCACCGCGGACCCCGCGCCGGACCCGCGGCCGGGGCCGACGGGAATTCCGTGATCCTTGGTCCACTGGATGAAATCCGCGACGATCAGGAAGTAGCCGGGGAAGCCCATCTGTTCGATGATTCCAAGCTCGTATTCCAGGCGTTCGCGATATGGTCTGGCGACCTCCTGGCGCGCCGCCTCGTCCATATCCTCGGCGAATAGCTGGGTTTCCAGGCGCTTTTCCAGCCCAAGCGCGGCCAGTTCGGTCAGCGCATCGATCTCGGTGCGTCCGTCCAGTTTGGTATAGACCGGCAGGATGGGGGCGCGCGATTCGGGCATGCAGGCGCAGCGCCGGGCGACGGTCAGCGTATTGTCCAGCGCCTCCGGCAGGTCGGCGAACAGCGCGCGCATCTCCGCCGCCGATTTAAAGTAATGCTCGGGCGTCATGCGGCGGCGGTCGGCCTGGCTGACATAGGCGCCGCCGGCGATGCACAACAGCGCGTCATGGGCCTCGTACATGCCGCGGTCGGCGAAGAAGACCTCGTTGGTGGCGATCAACGGCAGGCCCTTTTCATAGGCCAGATCGACCAGGCCCGGCTCGATGCTGTCCTCGAGCGGCATTCCATGGCGCATGAGTTCAATATAGAAGCGCCCGTTGAACATGGCGGCCAGGCGGTCGGTCATCGCGGTGGCGGCGTCCAGCTGTTCCCCGCCCAGCAGCCGCCCGATGGCGCCGGCCGGGCCGCCCGATAACGCGATCAACCCCGCCGCGCTGGAGTCCAGGTCGGCCATGGAGACCTGCGGCAGATCGCCCGACGGGGTATCGAGGAAGGACTTGCTAAGCAAATGCAGGAGATTGCCGACGCCCTCATCGTTTTGCGCCAGAAGCACCAGTTGATCGGGGGCCGGCGATGCGGCGCCATTATGCGATACGCCGTCCTCGCGCCGGATATGGACCTGCGCGCCGGTGATCGGCTGAATGCCCGCGGCAAGTGCCGCCGGCCCGAACTCCATGGCGCCGAACAGGTTGCCGGTATCGGTGACCGCGACGGCGGGCATGCGCTCGGCCTTGCAGAGCGAGATCAGGTCCTTGATCTTCAGCGCGCCCTCGGAAAGGGAATAGGCTGAATGAACCCTCAGATGTACGAAATCGGCATGCGGCATGATCCGGGCAGATTACCCGCCCGGCGCACATGCCTTCAATGGCTGATTACAGCACGAGCCTGTGGAACATGGGGATAACCCCGGTTTTCAGACTACCGTGTCGACCAGCTTGCCGTCTTGCAGGGTAACCGCGCGGTCCATCTGGCGGGCGAGATCGGGGTTGTGAGTCGCGATCAGGGCGCTGAGACCGGTGTCGCGCACCATCCCGACCATCATCTCGAACACCGCGCCAGAGGTGCCTATATCCAGATTGCCGGTGGGTTCGTCGGCCAACAGAAACTTCGGCTTGTTGGCCAGCGCGCGCATGATCGCCACGCGCTGTTGCTCGCCGCCCGACAGCCGGGCCGGCCGGTGCGACGCCCGCGCCTTCAGGCCAACCGAGTCGAGCAGATCCATTGCCTCGCGCAAAGCCTCGGCCCGCCCCATGCCGGCGATCATCTTCGGCATGGCGACATTTTCCAGCGCCGAGAATTCCGGCAGCAGGTGGTGGAACTGGTAGACGAAACCGATCGCGGTGCGCCGGGTGGCGGTGCGCTTGTCGTCGTTCATGGCGCCGCAGGACTTGCCGTCAATCAGCACATCCCCGCCGTCCGGGCGTTCCAGCAGTCCGGCCACATGCAGCAGGGTCGATTTGCCGGCCCCCGATGGCGCGACCATGGCCACCAACTCGCCCCGCTGGATAGTCAGCGACGCGCCGCGCAGTACCTCGAGCGGTGGCGCGTCGGGCGTCTTGTAGGCCCGTACGATATTCTCGAACTGCATGACCGGCGTGGCGATCTCACTCATAGCGAAGCACCTCAACCGGGTCGAGCCGCGCCGCCTTCCAGGCCGGATAGGCCGACGCCAGGAAGGTCAGAACAAGCGCCACGACAATGACCAGCACGGTTTCGGCAATTTCGATGCGTGACGGCAGGTAAAGCAGATAGCGGATTTCCGGCGGCCAGAGTTCGACATGGAAAGTCGCCTCGATCCAGAGTCGAACACGATCGATATTCATCGCGAAGGATACCCCCAGCAAGGTCCCAACAGCGGTGCCGGCCACGCCGATACTGGCGCCGATGACCATGAAGATGCGTAGAATCATGCCCTGGGTCGCGCCCATGGTGCGCAGTATGGCGATGCCCCTGGCCTTGTCCTGCACCAGCATGATCTGGCCGGAGATAATGTTGAAGGCGGCGATTACGATGACGATGCCGAGGATCAGGCTGGTGACGTTGCGCTCCACCAGCAGCGCGGCGGAAAGCTGGCCATACAGCCGCTGCCATTCCAGGGTGCGGCCGCGTTTGCCGACGAGCGGCTCGACCAGCCTGGCCACGGTCGCGGCATCGTCGGGATCCTCCACCATGATTTCCATATGGGTCACGCTGTCGCGATAACGGAAAAAGAGCTGGGCTGCATCCAGCGGCATGATGATCAGGATTTTGTCGTATTCGTAATGCCCGCCCTCGACGATACCGACGACCGGGTAGGCCTTCATCCGCGGCACCGAGCCGAACGCCGTCACCTCGCCCTGCGGGGAAACCAGGGTCGCCAGATCGCCGAGCCTGATGTCCAGACTGTTGGCCAGCCGGCTGCCAAGCATGATGCCCTCGCCCTTCTCGAATTCATCGAGGGAGCCCATGACAATACTGTCGGCCAGCAATTCGCGGTCGGAGAATTTGGCGGCCGTCATGCCGTGCGCCTGCCCGAAACCGCCCCGCCCGTTGGCGGTGACCATAACCTCGCCCTTGACTATCGGCGTAACCTGCAGGACGCCGGGCACAGCGGCGATTTCCGCATCCAGCTTGTCATACTCGTCAATCGCAACGCCCTGGGCGATAACCGTCACATGGCTGGTGACGCCCAGTATCCGCGACATCAGATCATGGTGAAAGCCGTTGAATACGGCCATGGTGACGATCAGCACGCCGACACCCAGCAGGATGCCGATGAACGAAAACAGTGCGACGACGGAGATGAACCCCTCCTGCCGGCGAGCGCGCAGGTAACGGACGGCGACAAGTCGCTCGAAGGCGGAAAGAAACATCGCGGGTCAGCCCGTCAGCCGTGCGAGCGCGGATTCGGGCGAGATTTCCTCGCGCGCGCCGCTGGCCCGGTTTTTCAATTCGACGACACCGTTTTCCGCCCCGCGCGGGCCGAGGATAAGCTGCCAGGGCAGGCCGATCAGGTCCATCTCGGCGAATTTCTGTCCCGCCCGTCCCTCGCGGTCGTCATAGAGAACCTCGATTCCGGCGGCCTGCAGCCTGGCGTAGAGATCCTCGCAGGCCGCGTCCGTTTTGGCGTCCCCGGCCTTCAGATTGATCAGCCCGACATGGAACGGCGCCACGGATTCCGGCCAGATAATACCGGCATCGTCGTGGCTGGCCTCGATGATACCGCCCACCAGGCGCGACACGCCGATGCCGTAGGAGCCCATCTCGACGGTTACTTTCCTGTCGTCGGGGCCGATAACATCGGCGCCCAGCTTTTCGGAATATTTGGTGCCGAAATAGAAGATATGCCCGACCTCGATGCCGCGCGCGGTGACCAGGTCGCCGCCCAGCGCCTTCTCCTTGTCCGGGTCGCGCATTTCGTCGGTCGCGGCGTACTGGCTGGTGAACTCGTCGACGATGGGCTGCAGGTCGCCCTCGAAATCTATCTCGCGGTCGGCCCAGCGTTTTTCGAGCAGATCCTTGTGGCAGGCAATCTCGCTCTCGCCGGTTTCGGCCAGAATCAGGAATTCATGGCTCATATCGCCGCCGATGGGGCCGGTATCGGCGGCCATGGGAATCGCTGTCAGCCCCATGCGCTCGTAAGTGCGCAGGTAGGACACGAACATCTTGTTGTAGGAC
>JADFVY010000136.1 GCA_015222795.1 Pseudomonadota bacterium
AATTCATCACGCAGGTGGGCGAGGCCTTGATGCCCATCTTGTGCTCGATGGAGCCGCAGGAAACCCCGTTGCTCGGGCCCAGGCTGCCGTCTTCCTTGACCAGGTATTTCGGCACCAGGAACAGGCTGATGCCGCGAATGCCCGCCGGCGCGTCCGGCAGCTTGGCCAGCACGAGGTGAATAATGTTCTCGGTCGCGTCCTGCTCGCCATGGGAAATGAAGATCTTGGTGCCGGTGATTTTGTAGGTGTCGTCACCAACCGGTTCGGCCTTGGTGCGGATCAGGCCCAGGTCGGTGCCGCATTGCGGCTCGGTCAGACACATGGTGCCCGACCATTCGCCCGCCACCATTTTGGGCAGCCATTTCGCCTTCTGTTCGTCGCTGCCCCAATGTTCCAGCAGCTTGTAGGCGCCCTCGGTCAGCCCCGGCAGCATGGCGAGCGACATGTTGGTGGAGCAGGCCATCTCCTTGACCATGGCGCCGATCGCCGCCGGCAGCCCCTGCCCGCCATATTGGGGGTCGGCCGCCAGCGAGCCCCAGCCGGACTGCACGAAGGCCTGGTAAGCCTCCTTGTGCCCGTCTGGCAGGCGCACGACGCCGTTCTCGAAGGTGCAACCCTCCTCGTCGCCGGATCGGTTCAACGGCAACAGCACCTCCTCGCAGAGCTTGCCGGCCTCTGTCAGGACGGCGTCCACGAGGTCGGGCGTGGCGTCCTCGAAGCCGGGCAACTCGGTGAGCTGTTCGACATGGAGCAATTCGTTCAGCACGAACCGCATGTCATCCAACGGGGCGGTGTAGACTGTCATGGTTCTGGTCTCCTCATTCCTGGAGTCTTTAGAGTCCAATTCGGCGTTCGCTCGGCAAACACCGCGCGCCCGCAAGGGCTTTAAGAAATAGGGGATATGGGGATAAGAAGGGAGATGAGGGGAGAAAATCCAATATCGCAACTGCTCCCCTCATCCCCCCCTTATCCCCACATCCCCTGACTCTTAAGGCCCTGCGGGCGGCACGGCGTTTACCTGGAATTCCGCGCCTCCTCTGTGTCTCTGTGCCTCTGTGGTCCAACTTACTTCCTCAGTTCCGCAACGGCTTGCCGGTGTCGAGCATGTGTTCGACGCGGGCCAGCGTTCCCGGGTGGCGGATCAGTTTCATGAAGGCGTCGCGTTCCAGCTTCAGCAGGGCGTCCTCGCCGACCTCGTCGACGATGTCGGTATCGCCGCCGGTCAGCACCTTTTTCAACTCGTCGACCACGACCCGGTCATGGGGCGTCAGCATCCCCTTGAGTTCGAAATCGCGGACCGCCATTTCGATCGCCGCGCGGCCCGTCGCGCCGGGCAGATGCAGGACCGCTTCTTGCGGAGGCGCATAGTCGGTGGAGAGTTCGATGGCGCGGGCCTTGGCGTCGGCCAGCAGGCGGTCGCGGTTCATGGTGATGCGGTCGCCCTCGCGCAGGATCATCATGTCCTGGGCCTCCATCGCCGACTTGGCGACCTTCGCGGTGCCGATCGACTCGAAGGCCTTGGCGACGGGTGGCATCGGGCCCTTGGGCGCGCGTGTGGCCGTCGCCCAGCGGGTGACCATCTCCTTGCAGCCGCCCCAGCCGGGCACCACCCCGACGCCGACCTCGACGAGGCCGGTGTAGGTCTCGGCATGGGCCTGGATGGCGTCGCAATGCATCAGGATCTCGCAGGCCCCGCCCAGCGCCATGCCCGACGGCGCGCCGACCACGGGGAAGGGTGCATATTTCAGCGCCTTGTAAACGCGCTGGCCGGTCGCCACCAGATCCTCGATCATCGGCCACAGCGCCAGGTTGGCGGCAAACAGCGCCAGCCCGATATTGGCCCCGACGGAAAAGTTGCTGCCCTCGTTATAGATCACCAGGCCCTTGTGGGCCTTGGGCACGATCTTCACCGCGTCCTCGACCATCTTCAGGGATTCCTGGTCCAGGGAATTCATCTTGCTGTGGAATTCCAGGCATAAAATGCCGTCGCCGATGTCCCACAGGCTGGCCGACGCGTTGCGCTTGACCGGCTCGGAGGCACGCTTGATGTCTTCGAGCAGCAGGACGCCCTCGCGTCGTTTGAGGTCCGCATACTCGCCATCGACGGTCAGGAACTGCAATTGCCCGCCCTCGGTGCGGTAGAAGCCGCCGGCCTCGGCCGCGCGCGCCAGCAACGGCGGGACATCCCTGCCCTCTTCCTCCAGCCGGGCAACCAGCCAGTCCACGCCGATCCGGTCGGCGATCTGGAACGGGCCTTCCTTCCAGGCGTAACCCAGCCGCATCGCCTCGTCGGCGGCCGCCACATCGTCGGCGATCTCGGGGATCAGCGAGGCGGCATAACACAGGACTTGCGACAGCACGCGCCAGCCGTACTGGCCTGTTTTATCGGGGAATTCCAGCAGGCGGCGCAAATCCTTGCCCGCCGCGCCGATGCTTTCCAGCCGGGGGCGCAGGGCCGGGGCGAATTCGCCGGTTTGCAAGTCGATGGCCTCTTTCTCGCGGCCGCCGCCCTCGCGGTTCAGGCGATAGAAACCGCCCTTGCCCTTGCGGCCGGTATAGCCGTCGGCGATCAGCTTTTCGAACAGCGGCACATCGCGCTTGATGGCGAGATAGGCGTCCGTCCCGGGCAGCGAGGCCGCCATCTCGCGCGCCACATGGCGGCTGAGGTCAAGGCCCACGAGATCCAGCAGGCCGAACACGCCGGTCTTGGGGATGCCCATGGGGCGGCCCATGATGGCGTCGGCCTCCTCGACGGTCAGCCCGCCGTCCAGCGCCTCGACCACCGCGCATTCGATCCAGAACACACCCAGCCGGTTGGCGATGAATCCCGGGGTATCCTTGGCGTCCACCACGCCCTTGCCGAGCCGGTGGTCACAGAAATGGCGGATGATCCCGACTGCCTCGGATCGGGTCTTCGATCCCGCGACGATCTCCAGCAGCCGCATGTAACGCGGCGGGTTGAAGAAATGGGTGACCAGAAAATCGGCGGTGAAGGCATCGGACATGCCCTCGGTCAGCACGGCGAGCGGCAGGGTCGAGGTATTGGACGACACCACCGAGCCCTTTTTGCGATGCTTGTCGATCTTGCCATAGAGGTCGCGCTTGACCTTCGGGTCTTCCAGCACCGCTTCCACAATCCAGTCACAGTCGGCCAGTTTATCGAGATCGTCCTCGATATTGCCGGTACTCACCAGACGCGCGTTGCGCTTGTGCATGAAGGGCGCGGGGTCGGTCTTCAACAGCCTGGCCAGCGCGCCCTCGGCGATGGCGCTGCGTTTATCGGGCGCCGCATCCTTCGGCACGATATCCAGCAGCAGGACGGGAACCCCCGCATTGGCGATATGGGCGGCAATGCCGCTGCCCATGACGCCGGCGCCGATAACGGCCGCGCGTTTGATTTCCATAACTACATCGCCTCCAGGATGGTCGCGATGCCCTGTCCGCCGCCGATACATTGGGTGGCCAGCGCGTATTTGCCCTTCTCGCGTTTCATAACGCTCGCCGCCTTGCCGGTGATGCGCGCGCCCGTCGCGCCCAGCGGATGGCCCAGCGCAAGGGCGCCGCCGTCCAGATTGGTTTTGGCGAAATCGAACGGCATCTCGCGGTGGCAGGCCATTACCTGGGCGGCGAATGCCTCGTTCATCTCGATCACGTCGATGTCGTCCAGCTTCAGGCCGGCGCGCTGGAGCGCCTTGTTGGTCGCGGCCACCGGGCCGATGCCCATGATGTCGGGAGCGCAGCCGGCCACCGCGATGCTTTTGACGCGGGCCAGCGGCTCCAGCCCGTTTTTGCTCGCATACTCTTCCGAACAGACCAGCACGGCGCTGGCCCCGTCGGTCAGCGGCGAGGATGTACCGGCGGTCACCGAACCGCCCTCGCGGAAGGCGGGCTTCAGCCCGGCGAGGGTTTCCTTGTCCGTGCCCGCGCGGATGCAGCCATCCTTGTCGACCACGCCGTCGCGCGTTTCGACCGGCACGATCTCGTCCGCCATGCGCCCGTCGGCCTGCGCGGCGGCCGCCTTGGCGTGGCTGCCGATCGCCAGTTCTTCCTGTTCGTCGCGGGTGACCTGGTATTTCTCGACCAGATTTTCCGCCGTCTCACCCATCGACATGTAGGCGCCGGGCATTGCCTCGGCGAGGCCCGGGTTGGGCATCGGGTTGTAGCCGCCGACCGGCACGCGGGTCATGGATTCGACCCCGGCGCAGATGAAGACCTCCCCCGCGCCCATGGCGATATTGCCCGCCGCCATATGGATCGCGTTCATCGATGAGCCGCAGAAACGGTTGATCGTGGCGCCGCCCACCGTGACCGGCAGTTCCGACAGAAGCCCGATCAGCCGGGCCACGTTCAGCCCCTGCTCGCCCTCGGGCATGGCGCAGCCGCAGATCAGATCCTCGATATCCTCCGGCTTCACGCCGGTGCGCGCCAGCAGCCCGCGGATTGCCGCGGCGGCCAAATCGTCGGGCCGGGTGCGCGCGAGTTCGCCCTTGTGGGCGAAGGTGAAGGGGGTCCGGGCGTAGCCCGCGATAACGACGTTGCTGCTCATGGTCACGCCTTTCCAGCCTGTTTTGTCTTGCCGGCCGACGCCAGATGGCGATCGGCCGCGCCGATGATGTCCGTCAGTTCATTTATGGTCGCGTCAATGTCCTCGCGCTGCTGTTTCAGCGCCGCCAGCCGCGCGCCGGCCTTGTCGACAAGCTTGTACATCTGGCCGATCTGGGCCGGGTCGGATTCGTAGAGGTCCAGCCATTCGCGGATTTCGCTCAAGCTGAAACCCAGCCGCTTGCCACGCAGGATCAGGATCATCCGGCCGCGGTCGCGGTGGGTATAGACCCGCGTATTGCCGGCCCGCCGCGGGGTCAGAAGTTTCTTGTCCTCGTAAAAGCGCAGCGTGCGGGGCGTGATGCCCAGATCCTCGGCAAGCTCGGTTACCGAATAGAGTTCGCTGTGTGGCGATGCGTCCATGGGTGGGATTATAGACCCGACATGACGTATACGTCAATCAACTAACGCAAACGTTATTATGCGGCATTCGCGACGAATGCGATCAACCCCGCAAGCCCGAAAGACCCTCATTTACCGCCTCAAAAAACCGCATCGCCGTGGGCGACATGCGCCGCGCCCGCATGCAGCCATGGACCAGCCCCTCGCCCAGGTAATAGCGCGATGAAACACCGGCCTCCACCAACCGTTCGTGCCAGGCCGCCGCCTCGTCGCGCAGCGGGTCCAACTCGCAAGCGGCGATCATCGCCGGCGGCATGTCGGCAAGGTCGGCCGCCAGCAATGGCGCGACGTGGGGGTCGGTAATCTCGTGCGGCTCCTTCCCGGTATAGAGCCGCAGATATTTGGCCATGTCGCTGGTGGTGAGCGCCGGCGCGTCGGCATTTTCGGCATATGACGGCAGGGAAAGATCGCAGCCCAGCGCCGGATAGATCAGAAGCTGCAGGGCAATGGCGGGGCCGCCGGCGTCGCGCGCCTTCAGCGCCACGACGGCCGCGATGTTCGCCCCCGCGCTATCGCCGCCGATGCCGAGCCGGGCCGGATCGATGCCGTAATCCCCCGCGTTCGCCGCGATATGGCGGAAGGCGGCGTCGCTGGCCTCGACGGGGACCGGATGGATGTTCTCGGGCGACAGGGGGTAGTCGACCGAAACGATGACGACACCGCTTGTCGCGGCCATCCAGGCGCAATGATCGTCATGGCTGTCCAGGTCGCCGACCACCCAGCCGCCGCCATGGTAATAGACCAGCCCCGGCAAGCCCCCCTCGCCCGCCGGACGATAGACGCGGATCGCGACGTCGCCATGGGGGCCGGGGACGGCCTCGTCATTCACCGACAGCCCCTCGGGATGCGGCCCGGCAAAGGCCTTGCAAAGCGCGGTGAAGGCCCGCCGCTGGTCCTCCGCGCTCAAGTCGACGTCATCGTGGGAAAACAATTCCTCGGCGCGGGTCAGATATTCCGCGATGCCCGGCGCCAGGCGGCCGGCATATTTCTCCATGACGGACGTCATGCGCGCTCCCCCGGCAGGGCGATGGAGCGACCCGCCTGCTTTGGCGCAGGCAGATCCGCATGGGCCTGGGCGATCGCCTCCAGCCTCTCCACAAGGTCCGGCGGGAAAGGCGCTGACTTCGGACCGCTCATATCCACATGCACCAGCATATGCTCCCCCGTCGCCAGCAGATCGCCGCTTTCCTCATGATACATGTGATGGAACAGGCGGTAACGCTTCGCATCGAACCCCAGCAATTGCGTCTCGACCCGCACGGCCTCGCCCTCGGACACCTCCTGAAGATACATCACGTGGGTTTCCAGGGTGTAGATCGAGGTATTGGTGCGCTCGCGATAGTCCGCGTCCTGGCCGGCGAAATCCATGAATTCGTCGGTCGATTTGCTGAAAATCAGCACATAATAGGCCTCGTTCATATGCCCGTTATAATCCAGCCATTCCGGCTTGACGGCGGTACGGTAAAGACAAATCGGCGCGTCAATGATCATGCGGGGGTTCCTTGCCGGTGTCGGAGAACATAGAGCATGATTTTTCCGGGCGGAAAAGCCTCTCCTGCCCGGACAGTGCCGATTCAGCCGGGAAAGGCACCGAAATAACATAAAACATGCTGACATTTTCCGGATCGCCGCGTAATAACTGCAGTCTGCGACGTACGGGGCGCAGGTTGGAAATCACAGGCGGCTTTCACTATGTCACGAAAAAAAGGTCAGGGTGCCGGTGGCAGCCGGAGCCAAGCGAAAAAACCCTCCGTCGCCGGGTCGCGGCCAGGCGTCTCGGCTTGCCCGTCCTGCAATGCGGCGACGCGGCCGGACGCCCGATATTGTCACGCTTGCGGCAAGCCACTGCAAGGCCAACCGGATGCTCGGCCACGCGATCCGGTGACCGTTGCTTTATATTCCATAATAGGAATCGCCATCGCCGGTACATTGGCCGGGGTTATATATATCGCCACCGAGAACAATGCCGCGGCGCCGCCAACATCGGCGCTCGACAGTTCGGCCACGCGTTCGTCGCCGTCGGTCGATCTTTCAAGCATGTCGCCCCGGGAGGCGGCCGACCGCCTCTTCAACCGGATCATGACGGCCGAGGAGCAAGGCAACAAGCCGGAGGTCCTGCAGTTCGCGCCCATGGCGATCCAGGCCTATGAGCGCGTTGAAATCATGGACGCCGACGCTTATTTCCATGTCGGCCTCATTCATGCCGCGACTGGCGACTTCAACATGGTTCGCAAACAGGTCGAGATACTCAAGAAACTCTCACCCGGGCATCTTCTGGGGCTGATCCTGGAACATGACACCGCCGAACAATCGGGCGACGGGGACGCCGCGGCGAAGGCGTCCGCCGCCTTTGCGGCGGCCTATGATTTGGAGATCACGACAGAAAGACCGGAATACCAGGCGCACCGGAACTCGATCGAAAAATTCCGCACCGAGACCGCCACTCAATGACTGGTGTTTACACCGGCCTCGCGGGACCGAGTGAGACGGATCATAATCCTTGGACGCGACTCCGGATATTCACGCGCCTCGAATCGAACGAAATTGCGAACCCTGGCAATGTTCAAGCTCTCTTCCCCAATACTCCCACCCCTCCCCAAACCACTAGATTTAGGGGATTTAAGTAATATATGCACTAATTGTTGTTGACACCCGACGCTTTCCCGCCTAATCGGGCCATGCAAGTGCATAGACGCGGAAAAGCATCATCTGACGCTTAAAGAGGGGCCCGGCATTGTCGCAAGACATGCCGGGCCCTTCTTGCGTCGGCATGCGGCATGCTTCGCACAAGCGAGCCAGGCCGGGCACGACTTATACCAAGGCTCGCTGATAAAGACACATGTGACCGGTTTCCCATGGCCGCTCGTCAGGCGCGTTTCGCGCCGTGGTGCGCGCACCATAAGCGGAGCGCAACGCCGCGA
>JADFVY010000137.1 GCA_015222795.1 Pseudomonadota bacterium
GCGGCATGGTGTGGGTGATCAAATCGTCAATATTGATCTTGCCGTCCATATACCAGTCGACGATTTTCGGCACCTGAGTGCGGCTTTTGGCGCCGCCGAAGGCCGTGCCTTTCCAGACCCGCCCGGTGACGAGTTGAAACGGCCTTGTGGCGATTTCCTGGCCCGCGCCGGCAACCCCGATGATCACCGACACGCCCCAGCCGCGATGGCAGCATTCCAGCGCCTGACGCATGATGTCCACATTGCCGATGCATTCGAAGCTGTAGTCCGCCCCGCCGTCGGTGAGGTCCACCAGATAGGGCACCAAGTCGCCCTCGACCTCTTTCGGGTTTACGAAATGGGTCATGCCGAATTTCTCGGCCATGGCCTTGCGGCCCGGGTTGATATCGACGCCGATGATCTTGTCCGCGCCGACCATGCGCGCGCCCTGGATGACGTTCAACCCGATGCCGCCCAGCCCGAACACCACCACGTTGGCGCCGGCCTCCACCTTGGCCGTATTGATCACCGCGCCGATGCCGGTGGTGACCCCGCAGCCGATGTAACAGACCTTGTCGAACGGCGCGTCCTCGCGGATCTTCGCCGCCGCGATCTCCGGCATCACCGTGTAGTTGGAGAAAGTGGAGGTGCCCATGTAATGGAACAGCGGCTCACCATTCAGCGAGAAGCGGCTGGTCCCGTCGGGCATCACGCCCTTGCCTTGCGTCTCGCGGATCGAGGTGCAGAGGTTGGTCTTGCCCGACAGGCAGGGTTTGCACTGGCGGCATTCCGGGATGTAGAGCGGGATCACATGGTCGCCCTTTTTCAGCGAGGTCACGCCCGGCCCGGTATCGACCACCACGCCCGCGCCCTCATGGCCCAGAATCGCCGGGAACAGCCCCTCGGGATCGGCGCCCGACAGGGTGAATTCGTCGGTGTGGCAGATGCCGGTGGCCTTGATTTCCACCAGAACTTCGCCCTCTTTCGGGCCGTCGAGCTGAATCGTTTCAACGGAAAGTTTCTCGCCCGCCTTAAAGGCGACAGCCGCGCGTGTGTCCATGGTTTTTCTCTTTGCTACGTTTATTGCCGGTGTCGAGCAGTTCGCTCAGGTCAGCTTTTCGGTTCGTTGACGATCCCTTCGCCCTCGGTCAGGGTCCAGACCACGATGCTTTTCAGCGTCTTGCCCAGCGCCTCGTCGAAGGCGCCGACGATGGCCTCCATGTTATTCTTTTCGGCCGGCATGACAGTCTCAAAGGTCTGGGACGCCACGATGATCCGTTGTGGCATTTTCACCAGCTTGGCGGCGACGCGCACGCGGATTTGCGGGGCATCGCCGGAACCAATCGCCCCGCCACCACCCTGGTTGGACGTGTCCTTGTCGATGTATTCCGCCTGGAATTCCCTCAGCTCCGTCTTCAATACGATGTTGGAGCGCAAGCCGATGGAATCCCGGCCGACCGCGATGATTTTGCGGGAATTCTCAAAGCTTTCCACCAGCAGCCGCAATACCATTTCCGGCGCCCGGTCGGTCCAGTTGGTGCGTGCGAAATAATCCAGCTCGATCGGGCTGTAGGCGACCGCGATGCGCTGGGTATCCAGCCCGGCCGGCGATGTTGTCTGTTCCACCAACAATTGCCAGTCCACCCTGGGCAGATCGTCGGGATAGGTGCTCTTGGGTGTCAGCACGTAAAGTTGCGACCGCTCGCCCGTGCCGGGCAGGGCAAGATCGCACGACGCCGTCAGCGCCATTATCGCCAACAGGCCAAGCACCTTCGCGCCGTGCATCGCCATTCGGGATTTTCGCGTCATTGCACTTCCACTCCCTGCTGTTTGTCGCCGAACAGGAACCGCGCCGGGTCTCGCTCGATGTCCTCCACCAGCCGGCCCAGCGAGGCGACAAGCACCCGCGCCTCCGACATAAGCTGGCTGAATTCATATAACCCGGTCTGGCTGAAATTGGAGATCGAATCGCTGTTTTCGGTCATGATTTTTGCGAATTCGTCCGATGCCACGGCCAGGCTGGCCACGGCCTGCTTTACGCCGCCCAGCACGGCCCGCGTATCCTTGGCCACCGCGCCCACATCGCCCTCTATATTGGCCAGCATGGTATTGGCGCGGCTGGTGACCTTGCGCAGCTCTTCCATGGTCCGCGCGCCCTCGTCCAGCATCTTGGCTATATCGTCGGTGCTGCCCGCCAGCCCGCCAGTCAGTTCACGCACGTTCGCCATCGTGCTGGAACCGTCCGTTATAAGCTGTTTCAAGTCTCCGGAGCTGCCGGCCAGCGCGGTGGTGAGTTCATGAACGTCCTTCATGGCGCCCGCGCCCTCGGCCAGCAATATGTCGATATCGTCGGTGTTTTCCGCCAGCACCGAGGTCAGCTTGCGCACATCCTCGACCGCGCCGGCGCCCTCGCTCAACAGCTTGTCGATATCGCCGGTGCTGTTCGCCAGCGCACCCGTGGTGTCCTCTATATTCTGCAGGATACTGCCGATGCGTTCCTGATTTTCAGGGCCCAGCAGTTTCTCCATCAGCGCCATGACCTCGATGGCCCGGTTCAGCAGCTCCGGCGCCGCCTCGAAGATCGCCGCCAGTTCCGACGGCCGCGATTTGATAACCGCCCGCCGCTGGCCCGACACCGCCTTCAGGTCGGCCGCCGCCTGGGTGCCGCCGGTCAACTGGATATAGGAAAGCCCGGTGATGCCCTGCAAGGCCAGGGTCGCCTCGGTATCCACGCGAACCGGCGTATCTGCCCTGACCTCGATGGTGACCAGCACGCGCTCCAGATTGTCCGGATCGATCCGCATGTCGATAACGCCGCCCACCGGAATGCCGCGATACTGCACCGCGTTGCCGGGCTTCAGCCCCGACACGGCGCCATCGAAATATATGTCATACAACGCCAACGACTCGTCTGTGCGGGTGCCGGTGATCCACATGGCGGCAAAAATCAGCCCCACCATCCCGGCGATGACGAACAGCCCGACAATCAGATAACTGGCTCTGGTCTCCATTTTTACCCCTTACCCTCGTCCGCCGCCCCGAAGGCGGCGCGCGCCCGCGGTCCGTGGAAATATTCCTGGATCCAAGGATGCGGGTCCTTCATATGCTCTGCCATTGTGCCCACGCGAACCTTTTTGTCCACCAATACGGCGATACGGTCGCAAATTGCGATCAGGCTGTCCAGATCGTGGGTCACCATCACCACCGTCAGCCCCAGGCTTCGTTGCAGGTCGCCGATCAGCGAATCGAAGGCCGCCGCGCCGATCGGGTCCAACCCCGCCGTCGGCTCGTCCAGGAAAACGATTTCGGGGTCCAGCGCCAGCGCCCGCGCCAGGCCGGCGCGCTTGCGCATGCCGCCCGACAGCTCGCCCGGCCGTTTCGGCCCGGCGTCCGGCGGCAGCCCCACCATGGAAATCTTCAGCGCCGCCAACTCGTCCATCAGCCCCTGGCCCAGCCGCAGATGTTCGCGCATCGGCGCCTGCACGTTCCCGGTCACCGACAGCGAGGAAAACAGCGCCCCGTCCTGGAACAGCACGCCACAGCGCGTCTGTGTGGCGGCGCGCGCCGCGGCGTCCATGCGCGCCACATCGGCGCCCAGCAGCTCTATCTTGCCCGCATGCGGCCGGTTCAGCCCCAGGATAGTGCGCATCAGCACCGACTTGCCGGTGCCCGATCCGCCGACCAGCGCGATCACCTCGCCGCGCATCACATCCAGATCCACCCCGTCATGGATGACCTGTTGGCCGAACTGGTTGACCAGCCCGCGTACCTGGATGACAGATTCCGTAGCCATTCCTTAAATTCCCCCCATTCTTCAGATGCCCATGGAGGCGAACATGATGGAAAACACCGCGTCGGCGATGATCACCAGGAAGATCGACAGCACCACCGCCCGCGTCGTCAGCCGCCCGACGCTCTCGGCCCCGCCGGAAACCCGCAGCCCCTGGTAACAGCCGACCAGCGCGATCAGATAGGCGAAGACCGGCGCCTTCACCATGCCGACCATGAAATGCTTCATGGTCATGGCTTCCTGCAGCCGAATCAGGAACTGAACCGCAGCCATGTCCAGGCTGACGATGGCCATGGCGGCACCGCCGACCATACCAACGAACACCGAAAACAGCGCCAATATCGGCAGGGTAATCATCAGCGCGTTGATGCGCGGCAGCACCAGGATTTCCATCGGGTCCAGGCCCAACGCCTGCATCGCCGCGATTTCCTCGTTCACCTTCATGGTGCCAATCTGGGCGGTGAAGGCGGAACCCGAGCGGCCAGCCACCATGATCGCGGTCAACAGCACCCCGATCTCGCGCGGCACGGTAATCGCCAGCATGTCGATGGTGTAGATCTCGGCCCCGAACTTGCGCAGCTGGATCGCCCCCTGATAGGCCAGCACGACGCCGATCAGGAACGCCATCAGCCCGACGATGGGCAGAGCGTTCAGCCCGGTCTGCTCAATCTGGTTGGTCAGCGACACCAGTCGAAAGCGGCGCGGCCGCCCCATGGCGCGCAGGCCAGTAA
>JADFVY010000138.1 GCA_015222795.1 Pseudomonadota bacterium
ACTATCGACAACCCGTTCGGCACGAGGGTGTCACCTATGTCTTAGGTACAATCTGTTACCCATGTCTCCGGGTCGGACACAGGCGTAGGGTGGCGGAGAGAGTGGGATTCGAACCCACGATACGGTTACCCGCATACACGCTTTCCAAGCGTGCGCCTTCAACCACTCGGCCACCTCTCCGCGGAAACCCTGACGGGCCGCGGCGCGGAAATTAGCGGACAGTTGCCCGTCTTGCAAGCCGATCTCGGCGATTCCGTGCAAAGTTGTTGTATTCGGCCGCGCCATGCTACCCTGATGGCGATAACGGTAGCGGCGAAACAACGTTTTGGAGCTCGAATGGCCCGCATAGTTCAGATATTTGGTTGGGCCTTCCTCCTGCTCGGCGTAATGACCGGCGGCCTGATGGGCATCATGGCCGTCAATGGGCCGCCGCTGACCGACAAGGCGGGGGCAGTGTGGAACAAGTTTCACGGTTTCAGCCTGATGCAGTTTCAGGTCTTCGTGCAGCGTACGCTGGGCATGCCCGATCTTTGGGACAATTATGTTGTGCTGGCGCTCCAGGCGCCGGCCTGGCTATCCATGACCGGCATTGTCGTGGCGTCGTTCATCCTCGGTGCGCTGTTGCTGCTCAGCGCCAGGAGCCGGCGGCGCGCCGGCATCATCCATCAGAGCGGCCATATGTCCTGAACGGCCAGGCGTTAGCCGTCGTCCATTTTAAGGGCCTGTAGAAAGGCCGATTGCGGGATTTCGACCTTGCCGAATTGCCGCATGCGCTTTTTGCCCTTTTTCTGCTTGTCCAGAAGCTTGCGCTTGCGCGTGATGTCGCCGCCATAGCATTTCGCGGTCACGTCCTTGCGCATCGCGTTGACGCTTTCGCGTGCGATGACCTTACCGCCGATCGCCGCCTGGATCGCCACCTTGAACAGCTGGCGCGGGATCAGGTCCTTCAGTCGCTTGCACAGCGCCCGGCCTCGGCTTTCCGCCTTGTCGTTATGCACCACGATCGACAGCGCATCCACCGGGTCGCCGTTCACCAGAACCGCCAGCTTGACCAGATTGCCCGGTCGGTATTCCGCTATCTGATAGTCGAAGCTGGCATAACCGCGGCTGACCGACTTCAGGCGGTCGTAAAAATCGAACACCACCTCGTTGAGCGGCAGGAGGTAGACCACCATGGCGCGCCCGCCGACATAGGTGAGGTCAATCTGCTCGCCGCGCCGCTCGGTACACAGCGTCAGCACCTGGCCCAGGTAATCGTCGGGCACCATGATGGTTGCCTTGATCCAGGGCTCCTCGATATGGTCTATTTTCATGACATCGGGATAGTCCGCCGGATTATGAAGTTCCGCCACCGTCCCGTTATTCATGTGGATGCGATAGACCACCGAGGGCGCGGTGGTGATCAGGTCCAGGTCGAATTCGCGTTCCAGCCGTTCCTGAACAATTTCCAGATGCAGCAACCCCAGGCAGCCGCAACGATAGCCGAAGCCCAGCGCCGCCGAACTTTCCGGCTCGTAATGCAGGCTGGAATCGTTCAGTGCAAGCCTGGCGAGGCTATCGCGCAACGTCTCGTAATCGCTTGCATCGACCGGGAAAAGGCCGCAGAAAACCACCGGCACCGACGGCTTGAAACCGGCCAGCGCCTCGGTCGACGGGTTGCGGTCGTCGGTCAGCGTGTCGCCTACCTTGCAGTCGGCCACCGACTTGATGGCGGCGGTGATGAAGCCGATTTCGCCCGGGCCCAATTCGTTGACCATCAGGCCTTTCGGCGTGAAGACACCGACGCGGTCCACCGGGTGCGCCGCGCCGGTCGAGAGCATGCGAATCTTCATGCTCTTCTTCAAAACACCCTCGCGCACGCGCACCAGCGCGACCACGCCCAGATAGGCGTCGTACCAACTGTCCACCAGCAGCGCCTGAAGCTTGGCGTCCCTATTGCCTTGCGGCGGCGGCAGGCGTTTGACCAGGGCTTCCAGCACGTCATCGATGCCAATGCCGGTCTTCGCCGATATCTCCACCGCGTCCGACGCATCCAGGCCGATCACATCTTCAATTTGCTGTTTGACACGATCCGGCTCCGCCGCGGGCAGGTCGATCTTGTTGAGAACCGGAATGATCTCATGGTCACTGTCAAGCGCCAGATAGACGTTGGCCAGCGTCTGGGCCTCAACGCCCTGGCTGGCATCGACCACCAGAAGCGATCCTTCACAGGCGGCGAGGCTGCGGCTGACCTCGTATGAAAAATCCACATGGCCTGGCGTATCCATCAGATTCAGCGTGTAGGTCTCGCCATCCTTCGCGTTATACAGCAGCCGGACCGTTTGCGCCTTGATGGTGATGCCGCGCTCGCGCTCGATATCCATGCTGTCGAGCACCTGGGTCTTCATCTCGCGCGTATCCAGGCCGCCACAACGTTCGATCAGCCGGTCGGCGAGAGTCGATTTTCCGTGGTCGATATGGGCAATGATCGAGAAATTACGGATATGATTCAGATCGGTCATGCAGTCCATTGGATCGGCTGTTCAAGGGTGACGGGAACATAGGCGCGCAAGCCCCGCCGTGCAACGGATAGAATGGTTATGCCGCGGGTCATTATCAACGAGCCCCGGTATTGTTTTCGGCGAATCCTCGGCTGATTCACCCCACTGGATGAGAAAACCACGGTGTTTAATCGAAAATAAGGGTCTCATTAAGATTTTGACGGTATCGTTAGCGAATGAAAAATCCGCCCAGTGGTGTCTTCTCTGCGATGGGGCGGGTACTACCAGGGGGCCACTAAACGGGTGTGTGGATTAAAATGGGCTGGAACGAAAATATAAACGCGGGACGGGACGCCTTTCAAATGGGCGAGTATGAGAAAGCGGAACGCTTTTTCTCCGGGGCGCTTACCGACGCACAGAAATTGGGCAAAACAGATCCGCGACTGGCTCAGAGCCTGAACGATCTCGCGATGCTGTACCATTCGCTCGGCCGGTTGACCGAAGCTGAACCGCTTTATCGCAAGGCGATCGGGATTGACGAAAAACGCGGCGACGAAGCCAGGATTGATAATGCGATTACCCTGGAAAACCTGGCGGAGCTGTATAAAACCCAGCAGCGGAAAGGTGAGGCTGCGGCCATGTATCGCCGCGCCATCGCTATTGTAGAAACGCTGTATCATGCCGCCGAGGAGAAGTTGGGCAAGGCGCATCCGGACATCGTGCTCTATCTGAAGTCGCTGGCGTCCCTGGCGGAAGCGCAGGACAAGACGGACGAAGCCGAAAATCTGTATCGCCTTTCCCTGAAAATTCAGGAGCACACGCTTGATAAGAAAAGCGTCGAGATCGCCAGCACGCTCGGGCAACTCGCCTATGTGCTCACCTTGCGCGGCAATTACGACGAGGCGGAAAAATTGTACAAACGGGCTCTTGAGATAGAGGAGATCGTTTTAAATCCGGATCATCCCGACGTTTCCTCGACACTTATCGGCATGGCCACGCTCTATCACCAACAGGGCCGCGACACCAAGGCGGAGATGTTCGGCTGGCGCGCATTGTCGGTTCTGGAAACCGCCTATGCACAGAATCATCCCGAAACCTCAGCGGCGCTTAAAAGTCTGGCGGCGCAATTTGCGGCCCAAAAGCGCTATGCAGAGGCCGAACCCCTGCTAAAGCGTTTGTTGGCGATCGGCGAAACAATCCTTGGCAAGGACCATCCGCATCTGGTGACCGAACTGATCGATCTGGCGGGTCTCTACTGCGATCAGAACAACTACGAAAAGGCCGAACCGCTTGTACGCCGGGCGATGAAAATAGCCGTGCGCAGTTCCACGAAGACCGACCTTTCGGTGGTCAATATCATGGAGCTTTATGCCTGGCTGCTCGAAAAGCTCGGCCGGGCCTCGGACGCGACCGAATTCTCCGCCCGCGCCGCGGCCCTCCGCGCCAAGGTAGCCTGAGCCCGGTTCTCACCTCGTAACCCGGCAACGTCGTTCGATCAGGCGTGGTGGCTGAACAGCGTGTGCTGCGCCTCTGCCATCAGTTCCCGGAATCCGTCACCCGTGACATGCACCAGCGTCCGGTGGTCGCCGCTCTCGAAATAGACCTCGGGCAGCTTGTCTAGCTCCTCGTCCACCAGAGTCTCCAAGTCATAAGCCAGCCCGGTGGGCGGTACCGCCCCCACCGCGCAGTCCCGGAAAATAGTTTCGACATCGGCTTCCGTGGCGATATTCAGTTTACAGCCCAGGGTCCGTTCCAGCGTGCCCAGCTCCACGCGATGGGTGCTGGGGACAACGGCGAGGATGTATCCGCCATCATGCTGCAGGACGACAGCCTTGGCCAGCCGATCGCCGGGTATATGGGCAGCTTGGGCGGTCTGGCTGCTGCTTCCTGTGCGGCGATGCTCGACGAGATTGAAATCGACGCGCGAGTCGAGCAGGTATTCCTTGAATTTTTGTCCGAATGACATGGTATATCTCCCTTTTTCACCGGCCCGGCGGCGGGGGAGTATTTGAATCGGCCAATCGCGACCACTCACGATGTCAGTACGGCCGTGGGGCCATCATGCTTGCCGGCCGATTCATCGCAGGGAGCCGGCAGCGACTACAGGAAACTTAAAATACCACATAAGTGCGCCGGATGCATCTGTTACCGCTCGACCAACTCCACGCGGCGGTTCTGGCCCCGCCCCGCATCGCCTCGATTTGAGGCAACAGGCGCCAGGAAACCGACGCCAGCCGGGGTCAGCCGCGCCGCGTCTATGCCGTGGTTTTCCGAAAGCGTCTTGACGACCGATGCCGCCCGCCGTTTGGACAGATCCATGTTGTAGTTCAGGTCGCCCTGATTGTCGGTGTGGCCGACGACCAGCAATCCCAGGTCCGGGCGCGCCTTCATAAGCTTGGCGATTTCGCCCAGTGCCTCGTCCGACTCCGGCTTGACCTTGTCGCTGCCGCTGTCGAAAAA
>JADFVY010000139.1 GCA_015222795.1 Pseudomonadota bacterium
GTAAACAATAAACAGGGGCGGTGGATTTCACGATCCACCGCCCCCCATTAACTACAGCCTCAGGGACCGCGTGTCAGCACTAGCGCGATGGTCCCTAAGTTCGACACATTTAATGTGGCGAACTTAGGAAGCTGAATCGCACTAGATTTAAAAAGTTAGTGTTCCGTACCCGGAACACTAGGCAACTTCGTGATCCGCCATCATTTCCAAGGCGCGCACCATCGCCGAATGATCCCAGCCGGCGCCGCCATGGGCGCGGCAGCTGTTGAACAGTTCTTGCGCGTTGGCGGTGTTGGGCAGGCTGACGCCCAGCGTTCTGGCGCCCTGCAGGGCAAGGTTCAGGTCCTTCTGATGCAGTTCGATTCGGAAGCCCGGGTCGAAGGTGCGCTTGATCATGCGTTCGCCATGGACTTCGAGAATCTTCGAGCTTGCAAACCCGCCCATCAGCGCCTCGCGCACTTTCGCGGGGTCGGCGCCGGCCTTGGAGGCGAACAGCAGCGCCTCGGCGACCGCCTCGATGTTTAGCGCCACGATGATCTGGTTGGCGACCTTGGTGGTCTGGCCCGCCCCGTTGCCGCCGACCAGGGTGATGTTCTTGCCCATCAGTTCGAACAGCGGTTTGGCGCGTTCGAAGGCGGCGTCCGGGCCGCCAATCATGATGGTCAGGCTGCCAGCCTTGGCGCCGACCTCGCCGCCGGAAACCGGCGCGTCCAGATAATCGCAGCCAAGCTCGTTAATGCGCGCGGCGAAATCCTTGGTCTCCATCGGGCCGACCGAGCTCATGTCGATGACCAGCTTGCCGGCGGACAGCCCCTCGGCGACGCCGTTCTCGCCGAACAGTACCCGTTCAACGTCCGGCGTGTCCGGCACCATGGTAATGATGATTTCGGCTGCTTCGGCGACAGCGCGCGCCGTCTCGCAGGCTTTGCCGCCCTTGTCGAGCAGTTCCTTGGGTACGCCGCTGCGCGACATAAGATAGGCTTCATGGCCATCGTCGATAAGATGCCCGGCCATGGGGTTGCCCATGATGCCGAGGCCGATGAATCCGACTTTCATTTCGTGTCCTCCTTAAAGATAGGGCTTCAGCCAGCCGAGACCGTCCTCGGTCTTGGCGGCCGGCTTGTATTCGCAACCGATCCAGCCGTCATAGCCGATGCGGTCGATATGATCGAACAGGAAGGGATAGTTGATCTCGCCCGTGCCCGGCTCATGCCGGCCCGGCGTGTCGGCCAGCTGCATATGGGGAATCTGGTCGAGCCAGGCCTCGATGGTCGGGGCCAGGTCGCCCTCCATGATCTGCATGTGATAAATGTCATACTGGATGAACAGATTGTCCGATCCGGTCTCGGCGATGATGTCCGCCGCCTGTTTGGTGTTATGCAGGTAGAAACCGGGGATATCGCGGGTGTTGATTGCCTCGATCAGCAGTTTGATGCCCTCGGCCTTGAACTGGTCCGCCGCCCAGGCCAGGTTCTCGACGAAGGTGGCCTTCAACTGTGCGGCATCGGCGCCAATCGGAGCAATACCCGCCAGACAGTTCAGCTGCGGCGCACCCAGTTTGGTGGCGTATTCTATGGCCTTGTCGACACTGGCGCGGAACTCGTCCTTGCGGTCGGCGAGGATGGCAATGCCGCGCTCGCCCGCATCCCAGTCGCCGGCTGGCAGGTTGTGCAACACCTGGGTCAGGCCGTTGTCGCGCAATCGCGCGGCCAGTTCATCGGCCTCGAAGGCGTAGGGGAAGAGATATTCGACTCCCTTGAAACCAGCCGCGCTGGCGGCGGCGAAACGGTCGAGGAAGTCGACCTCGTTGAACATCATGGTCAGATTGGCGTCGAACTTGGGCATTCTGTTTCTCCGGTTTCAGATCAGGCGTCGACCAGTGTTTTTGCCGGTTCCAGGTCCAGAACTTCCTCGAACTCGTTTACCGCGTCGATTTCCATCCCCATCGATATATTAGTCACGCGCTCCAGAATGCACTCGACCACGACCGGGACCCGGTGGTCGGCCATCATCCGCTTGGCCTCGTCGAAGGCCGGCAGGATCTCGTTCGGGCTGGTCACGCGGATCGCCTTGCAGCCCAGCCCCTCGGCGACGGCCACATGATCGACGCCATACCCCTCCAGGTCCGGGTTGTTGATATTATCGAACGCAAGCTGCACCTGATAGTCCATGTCGAAGCCGCGCTGGGCCTGGCGGATCAGCCCGAGGTAGGAATTGTTCACCACGACATGGATATAGGGCAGTTTAAACTGTGCGCCCACGGCCAGCTCCTCGATCATGAACTGGAAGTCGTAATCGCCGGAAATGGCCACGATCTCGCGGTCCGGATCGGCGGCGCGAACGCCCAGGGCGGCCGGCAGGGTCCAGCCCAGCGGGCCGGCCTGGCCGGCATTGATCCAGTTGCGCGCGCCGTTTACCTCCAGGAACTGCGCGGCGGCGATCTGTGACAGGCCGATGGTGGTGACGTAGCAGACATCGCGTCCGAAGGCCTTGTTCATCTCTTCATAAACGCGCTGGGGCTTCAGGGGGACATTGTCGAAATGGGACTTGCGCAGCATGGCCTTCTTGCGCGCCCCGCATTCCGCCGCCCATTCGCCGCGGTCTTTCAGTTTGCCGTCTGCCTTCATCTCCCTGGCGACATCGATGAACAGCTTTAACGCGGCGCCGGCATCCGAGACGATGCCGTAATCGGGCATGAAGACGCGCCCGATCTGGGTCGGTTCGATATCCACATGGACGAATTTGCGGCCCTTGGTGTAGACCTCGATCGAGCCGGTATGGCGGTTGGCCCAGCGATTGCCTATGCCCAAGCCGAAGTCGGAGGCCAGGAAACTGGCATTGCCGTAACGGTGGCTGGTCTGCAGGCCGACCATGCCGGCCATCAGTGGATGGTCGTCGGGGATCGCGCCCCAGGCCATCAGGGTCGGGATCACCGGCACGCCGGTCAGTTCGGCGAATTCCACCAGCAGGTCGGCGGCGTCGGCATTGACGATGCCACCGCCGGCTATGATCACCGGGCGCTCGGCGTCGTTCAACATGGAAATCGCCTTCTCGGCCTGGGCGCGGGTGGCCTCGGGCTTGAAGGCGGGCAGGGGCGCGTAGGTGTCCGGGTCGAATTCGATCTCGGTCATCTGCACGTCGATCGGCAGGTCGATCAGCACCGGGCCGGGGCGGCTGGACCGCATGATATGGAAGGCCTTCTGCAGCACCCATGGAACCAGCGCGGCCTCCTGCACGGTCACTGCCCACTTGGTGACCGGCTTGGCGATCGATTCGATATCGACGGCCTGGAAGTCCTCCTTGTGCAGTTTGGCGCGCGGCGCCTGGCCGGTGATGCAGAGCATCGGGATCGAATCGGCGGAGGCGGAGTATAGCCCGGTGATCATGTCGGTGCCGGCCGGCCCCGAGGTGCCCAGGCAGACGCCGATATTGCCGGCCCGCGCGCGGGTATAGCCCTCGGCCATATGCGAGGCGCCCTCGACATGGCGGGCCAGTATATGCTTCAGCGTCCCGCGCTTCTTCATTGCGGCATAGAGCGGATTGATCGCCGCCCCCGGCACGCCGAAGGTCTGGGTGATGCCTTCTTTCTCCATGACCAATATGGCCGCTTCAGTCGCCAGCATTCTCGCCATTGCTCGATCTCCAACAGATTATTGAATTTCCATGATGTGAAAATAGTTTCCATTTTTATGAGAGTCAAGTAAAATGGGAAAATATTCCACGATGTGGAAAATATGAGAGTTCGACGCGAAACCGGATAGCAAAGGCGGGCGCAGTCTCGTATGGTCGCATGACAATGGATGCGAAATCTTCAGATCCCGGGGCGGCCAAGCCCGCCCGGTCCCGCGGGCGCCCGCCCAGTGGCAAGACGGCCCAGCCTTCGTCGGTGCAGGCGCTGGACCGCGCGCTTCATATATTGGAGGTCGTCGCCGAGGCCGACGGGCTAACCCTGACGGAGATCGGCAACCTGGCCGGAATTGCTCCATCAACGGCGCATCGGTTGTTGATGACGCTGCAGGGGCGCGGCTTCGTTCAGGTCGATGGCGAACTCGGCCAATGGGTGGTCGGGGTCGGGGCCTTCGGGGTCGGCATGTCTTTTCTGCGCAGCCGCAAGCTGGTGACCATGGGGCGTGGCGTCATGCATGCGCTGATGGAAAGCTCGGGGGAAACCGCGAACCTGGGCGTCGAGGACGAGGGCGAGGTGGTGTTCATCTCGCAGGTCGAAACCCACGAGGCGATGCGCGCCTTCTTCCGCCCGGGGCGCCGCGGGGCGATCCATGCCTCGGGCATCGGCAAGGCGCTGCTGGCGGCCATGCCTGACGAACGCGTGCGCGCGCTGGTCGGGGCCAGGGTGCAGAAGGTCTTTACCGCAAATACGCTGACCAGCGTGAAATCGCTACTCGCGGATTTGGGCGAGATCCGCGCGCGTGGCTGGTCGCTGGACAATGAGGAACACACGCTCGGCATGCGTTGTATCGCCTCCGTCGTCTACAACGAATATGGCGAGGCGATTGCCGGCGTGTCGATTTCCGGCCCGACCGTGCGCGTCACCGACAAGCGCCTGACAGAACTCGGCGAGCAGGTTAGAAAGGCTTCGCTGGATATCACTGCGGCGATTGGCGGCCTGCTGCCCGATGTGGGTTAGTTAATTCGTTCCAGGATCAATGCGGGGTCGATCGGTTTGGTTAGAAGTTCCGTATCGTCCAAATCCTTGATTTGCGCCGGTATGTCTTGTGCGCTGTAACCAGTCATCAACACGATTTTGCCATCTGAACCGCTTTCCTTGATTCGCCTGGCGCACTCGACGCCGTTTATGTCGGGCAATCCAATGTCGACGAAGATGATATCGTAAGGTTTGGATTCGGCGGCCCTGACCCCGTCGCCCCCGGTCAGAACGACATCAACCTCGTGCAAATGCAATTCCATAAGTTCGGACAATCCGTCCGCAAGATCTTGATTGTCGTCGATGACAAGAATACGTCTGGGATTCATGAACCGGCGCCTCCGATAGCCCTGATAACAAGAGCGATTTTTTCGAACCGGTAGCGGGAAATATTTGCAATCCCGAACCGGAATATTGGCAACCCAGTCCATTGACGCCGATGTTTTCATCGGTCAGGGGTAGTAGACGCCATCTATTACTAATATTGAGTTAATCCAAAAAGAAAATTTCTCTTTCCGTACCCCTAAAGAGCAGTTTGAAGGATAGGTTTACTTTTATTTGACCGGGCCTCCGCCAGCAGGCAGAGGATTTCATACATCAATGTCGCGCCAACCAGCGCGGTGTTGCCTGTCTGGTCGAAGGGCGGAGAGACTTCGACTACGTCGCCGCCGATCAGGTTCAGTCCGCCGAGGCCGCGCAGCAGTTTCTGCGCCTCACGCATCGAGATGCCGCCGGACTCGGGCGTGCCGGTGCCCGGCGCGTAGACCGGGTCGAGCCCGTCCACGTCAAAGCTGATATAGGTGGGGCCGTCGCCGACAATGCGGCGAGCCTCGGCGATGACCGCGTCCACGCCTATTTCGTCGAACTCTTCGATGAAGACGACGCGCATGCCGCTGTCGCGCGAATACTCCCAACCCTCCGGGCTGTTTTGTGCACCGCGAATGCCGATCTGGATCGTGCGATTGGGGTCCAGAAGCCCGTCCTCGACCGCCAGGCGGAAGGGCGAACCGTGATTGAATTTCGACCCCTGGATTTCGCCCCATGTATCGGTATGGGCGTCAATATGGACCATGCCGATCGGGCCGGCTTTCGCGATCGACCGGAAAATCGGATAGGTGATGGAATGGTCGCCGCCGGCCGTCAGCGGCACGACGCCCGCGGTCACCAACCGGTCGAAGAAAGCCTCGATCTCTTGCACGACCTTCGCATTATCCATAACTGCGCTGAACCGTACATCGCCGACGTCGGCGATGCGGCACAGCGCCGAGGGATTGATGCGGGTGACATGATGGATGGCGCGCATCAGGCTGGACTGGTTGCGAATTTCCCGCGGGCCGTGGCGCGCGCCGGGCCGGTTGGTCACCCCGCCGTCATAGGGCACGCCCACCATTGCGATGTCGAGACCGGCGGGGTCCATCCGCAGGGGCGCGCGCATGAAGGTCGCTATCTCGGAATAGCGCGGTGCCAGCTTGGGGTCGTACCGGTCATCGTAGGTGACCTCTTTGTTCATGAAATCCTCGGCCACGCCCTTGCCTCCCATGTTTGAGTTATTCTCGTCCCGTCTATAGCATAATGCCGCGGGGGCGGCATGCGAGTTGACCCTTGGCCGGATCGGTCTAACTATGGTGCACGTCGGGGCCGCCGGAAAACCTTATGCCAGAAGCAAAAAATATCTTTTCCCACCGCAAGCACTGGGCGCACAAGTTCGGTGCGGCTCCGTTCCTGCCCGCCTCGCGCGAAGAGATGGATTTGCTGGGCTGGGACAGTTGCGACATCGTCATCGTCACCGGCGACGCCTATGTTGATCATCCCAGCTTCGGCATGGCGATCGTCGGGCGGCTGCTGGAGGCGCAGGGTTTTCGCGTCGGCATTATCGCCCAGCCGGACTGGCAGTCTGCGGAACCCTTCAAGGCGCTGGGGACGCCGAACCTGTTCTTCGGCGTCACCGCCGGTAACATGGATTCGATGGTCAACCGCTATACCGCCGACCGCCGCCTGCGCCATAATGACAGCTACACCCCCGACGACGAAGGCGGCAAGCGGCCGGATCGCGCCACCATCGTTTATGCCCAACGCTGCCGCGAGGCCTGCAAGAATACGCCCGTTGTCATCGGCGGCATCGAGGCCTCGCTGCGCCGGATTGCCCATTACGACTACTGGTCCGAGAAGGTACGCCGCTCGATCCTGGTGGACAGCAAGGCGGACATGCTGGTCTATGGCAATGCCGAGCGCGCCATCGTCGAGATCGCCCATCGCATCGCCGCCGGCGAACACCCGCGCGAGATGGTGGACATTCGCGGCACCGCCTTCATGCGCGATTCCGTGCCCGAGGGCTGGACCGTCGGCGACCTCGGTTCCATCGACGAGGACTCGCCGGAAAATCCCCTGCGGCTCTATCGCGACATTCCTCGCGAATGCACCGCGATCCGGTTGCCGGCCCATGACGACGTCAAGGACGACCCGGCACTTTACGCCCATACCTCGCGTCAACTTCATCTGGAGAGCAATCCCGGCAATGCCCGCGCGCTGATCCAGCGTCATGGCGACCGCGAACTATGGCTGACCCCGCCGCCGATTCCGTTGACCACGGAAGAGATGGACGGCGTATACGGCCTGCCCTATGCCCGCGCGCCGCACCCGTCATATGGCGACGCCCGCATCCCGGCTTGGGAGATGATCCGCTTTTCGGTCAATATCATGCGCGGCTGTTTCGGCGGCTGCTCGTTCTGCTCGATCACCGAGCATGAAGGCCGCATCATTCAGAGCCGTTCGCATGAATCGATCATCAAGGAGATCGAGGAAATCCGTGACCGCGTGGACGGCTTCACCGGCGTGATTTCCGACCTCGGCGGGCCGACGGCGAACATGTATCGCATGGCCTGCAAGGACGAGAAAACCGAATCGGTCTGCCGCCGGCTGTCCTGCGTCTATCCGGATATTTGCAAGAATCTCGACACCAGCCACGAATCGCTGATCGATCTGTACCGCAAGGCGCGCGAAATTCCCGGCGTGAAGAAGATCACCATCGCCTCGGGCCTGCGCTACGATCTGGCGGTGAAAAGCCCGGCTTATGTGAAGGAACTGGTGACCCACCATGTCGGCGGTTATCTGAAGATCGCGCCGGAACATACCGAGGCCGGGCCGCTGTCGAAGATGATGAAGCCGGGCATGGGCTCCTACGACAAGTTCAAGGCGATGTTCGAGAAGGCCACCAAAGAAGCCGGCAAGAAACAATATCTGATTCCTTATTTCATCGCCGCCCATCCCGGCACGACCGACGAGGACATGATGAACCTGGCGCTGTGGCTCAAGCGCAACGGTTTCCGCGCCGATCAGGTGCAGACCTTCCTGCCCTCGCCGATGTCGCTGGCCACCGCCATGTATCACGGAAAGCGCAACCCGCTGCGCCCGGTGCGGCGAAACGGCGGCGAGGAAATCTGGACCGCCCGCGGCCTGAAACAGCGCCGCCTGCACAAGGCCTTCCTGCGCTATCATGACGCGGAAAACTGGCCGCTGCTGCGCGACGCCCTGAAACGGCTGGGCCGCGCCGACCTGATCGGCAACGGCAAGCGCCACCTGATCCCCACCTGGCAACCCACCGGCACCGGCAAGGCCGGCGGCGAGGGCGCGCGCACCGGCAGCAAGCACAAGGGCCAGACTTTTCTGACCCAGCAGGCCGGCAAGGGAAGACGGCGCGTGCCGGCGGGCAAGGGGTGACGGTCGGTATCTTGACGCTGAACTCGAAGGCTCACAGGCTTTCGTGACGCCTAATTCAGGACAAGGAACAGGCAATGAGCAGTACAATCTCCAGCGAGATGAATTACGTCGATCTGCCCGAGTTTGGTGGGCCGGAAGTGCTGGTTCCCGCGCGTGGCTCGACCCCGCGGCCCGGACCGGGCGAGGTGCTGGTCAGGGTCCAGGCGGCCGGCGTCAACCGGCCGGATATCATGCAGCGTCAGGGCGGCTATAATCCGCCTCCCGGCGCATCGCCGATTCCGGGACTGGAAATTGCGGGGACCATCGTCGAGGTTGCGCCGGACGTTGCCGGTTGGAAGACCGGCGACGAGGTCTGCGCGCTGGTCTCCGGCGGCGGCTATGCGGAATATTGCGTTGCATCCGCGCCGCTATGCCTGCCCGTGCCCAAGGGGCTGACGATGGTGGAGGCAGCCGGTCTTCCCGAGACCTATTACACGGTCTGGACCAATGTGTTTCAGCGCGGCCGCCTGAAGGCGGGCGAGACCTTTCTGATCCATGGCGGGTCCAGCGGCATCGGCACCACGGCGATCCAGCTTGCCCGCGAATTCGGCGCGAGAGTCTTCGCCACCGTCGGCAATGCGGATAAGGCGGCGGTATGCCTGAAGCTGGGCGCCGAGCGCGCGATCAACTACCGCGACGAGGATTTCGTCGAGGTAGTCAAGGGACTGACCGACGGCAAGGGCGTGGACCTGATCCTCGACATGGTCGGCGGTTCGTATTTCGAGCGCAATATCTCGGCGCTGGCGGTTGAGGGCCGCCTTGTCCAAATCGCCTTTCAGCAACCCAGCAAGATCGAAATCGACCTCCTGCCGATGATGCTCAAACGCCTGACCATTACCGGCTCTACCCTGCGCCCGCGCACCGTGGAACAGAAGGCCGAAATCGCCGCCGAGCTGCGCAAACAGGTGTGGCCGCTGATCGAGGCGGGCAAGGTGAAACCGCTGATCCACAAGACCTTCCCCCTGGCCGAGGCCGCCGCCGCCCACGCGCTGATGGAAACCAGCACCCATATCGGCAAGATTATGCTGACCTGCGAGTAGGGCAGGGGCGCGAGATGTCAGGTAACAAGCTCGGGGTTGTGGCACTTGCCCGGCCTTGCCGGTTCCGGCCCGAGGGGTGAGTCGTCCCAGCGCAATCGTTGGTAATAGAACCCCATCTCCAATGTCGGTTTGACGACCCTGAAGTATGGCGAGACATCGAAGTCCCTCGGCGCAAACAGGCTGTGGTGCCGGATACGCAGGATTTCCCGGCTAACCCGGATACCGGGCGCGGTATCCGGATCCTGGCTGACGGTGACATGCGGCAGGATGGGATAGCGGACCGACTGAAAGGCCTGGGCAATCAGGCCCGAACAGATCGCCTGGGTCGGATCGCCGCTGCCCAGCTGCAGCATGCGCCGGCGCCAACGCGTCGGCACGGGCGGGGTAGGCAGTAGATAACGCAACAGGTCGAAAATGTTTTTAAGGTCGTATTTCAAACCGACGCGTTCCACCACGAAATGGATTACGGCATCCCTGTCCTCGTCGCTCAACCCGATCGGACGGCAAATGCGGGTGTTGAAGTTGCGGTATGCCGACAGCGGCAAGGCACGCACCCCTTCGACGACATCGGCCTCGACCAGCGTATCGGGCTCGCCGCCGTCGGCTTTCGTACCCAGCGCATTGCCCACATAAAGGGCCGCGTGCGACCAGGTGGACTGCGTTAGATATTTGATAGCGACGCTGACTCGCCTGTTGCCCTCCACCAGCAACACATCGCCGGGCTGCAGCGTGGCCTCCAATATGCCGTGCGGTGTAACGGCGAAAGGCTCGTAGTCGCAGACCGGGCCGTTTATGTATCTTGCGAGGTGCCGGCCAATCCATTTCAGTGCATTTTCAAACATGGTTCGATCTTCCGGAATGCGCGACCGCGATGTGACATCGCCACCACCGAACCAAACATCTAGCGAAATCACGCGTCGGGCAAATCAAGCCGTGTCACGAGACGGTGACGAATGCGCCCCTCCAAAACGCCAATCTGGAAGATAGCGACCACAGCCCCGACGATATGGGCGGCCGGGGCTACCTGAAACGGGATGGCATCGGGCGCGACGAAGATCGCCTGCCCGCTCAAGAGTTCGTAAACGAGCTTGGCGACGAAGAGCAGCAAGATTGTCGCCCAGATGGCGCGGGTGGGGCCGGGTTGGCGCAATTCGGTTAGGGCGAGATAGACAACCATGGCGCTGATCAGGCCCGACAGCCCGCCATAACGCGCCATATCCGGCAGGACGGTCAGGAACCAGAGGCCGCTGGCCAGCGCCATCACCGCGATCAGCCAAAGGTAGCGGGCGCCGTCACGGCGTTCCAGCCAAACCCCGACAACCGAAAACACCGTCAGATTCCAGGCCGCGTGCGACCATGAGAAATGCACCGCATGGCCGGTCGCCAGTCGCCAGACCTCGCCGGCCAGCACGCGCTCGCGGTCATAGACGAGCATATGCGCGATATCGGGTAGCAACATGAGGGCAAGCCCGCCCGCCGCCACCAGCAGGGTGACGACGGGAAAGCCTGCTGCCTTAGGCGCGACGACGGCCATGCCAGGCGGCGGCGCTTGCCAGCAGAAGGAACAGGATCGCGAAGCCGGCGCCGAGATCGCCGCCGCCGGTATAGCCCGCGGAACGGGTAACCTTGATCTCCTCCGGGCGTTCCTTGACCGCCACCTTGAAGCGGTCCAGCTCAGCGTTCAGATTTACCACCAGGTCGTCGGCGGCCAGCGCGAAGCCCCTGGCCGAGTCCCGGCGCAGCTCCTCGCTCTGATTGACCGGCGTGGCCGATCCCTTGACCTGGGCGACACCCGGCGCGCGAAATAGCATCTTGCGACTGGCTATATCGTAGACCACTGCATCCACCATGGTGCTGGTGTCGTTCTTCTCGCCCGGGAAAATATAGGCGCCGGCAATCGTCCAGTAGGTTAGCGAAAGCAGGCCCTGATCGGTGTATTGAACCTGATCGTAAGACAGCAGAACCATGACATCGACGCCATACATGGTCCTGATCTGCCCCAGATTGTCGAAACTGCCACCGGACCGTAGATAGACCGTCGGGATTATTTCGACATTGCCGATGAAGTCATGCTGCGTGAAACCGGCGGCGATGCGTTCCATCAGCGCCTGCTTCCGGGGCGCGTCTATATCCTGTTTCGCGTAACGGTTGGCGGTCGATGGCACGAAGGCGATGCCAACGTCGATTGGCAGGTTCAGATAGGCAATCGACGGCGTATCGATGACATTTTCCGTGTCGGGATAGAGATAATCCACGACGCTGCTTGCCCGATGCGATTTTTGACCGCCAAACAGCCCGGCGCAGCCCGTCACCGCCATGGCCGCGACCAACAGAACCACCAATGGCGCAAAACGCCAGTTTCTGTATTTCCTCGACATATTCCGTCTCCCGTATGGATCGCCCCGATAAGCGAGACACAGGATCGGCAATCGGGCTGGAAATCGGAAGACGTAAGGATTTCCCGTCCCCGGCTCATCCCCCCGGCCGGGTGCGCATGTTTTCGGGCAGCCAGGTGGCGAGTTCGGGGAAGGCGACCAGGATCGCCACCATGACGACCATCAGCATGAACATGGGCAGCGCCGCCTTGGCGATATAGCCCATGTCATGCTTGGTCATGCCCTGCATGACGAACAGGTTGAATCCGATCGGCGGGGTGATCTGCGCCATCTCGACGACCACGACGATGAAGATGCCGAACCAGATGACGTCGATACCCGCCTGGCGGATCATCGGCTCGACCACGGCCATGGTCAGCACCACCGACGAAATCCCGTCCAGGAAACAGCCGACAATAATATAGAAGACGGTCAGCGCCGCGATAAGGGCGATCGGCGACAGGTGCAGGGACGAGATGAATTCCGCCAGCGCGCGCGGCAGGCCGGTGAAGCCCATCGACAGCGACAGGAAGGACGCCCCCATCAGGATGAAGGCCACCATGCAGGAGGTCCGCGTCGCGCCCATCAGGCTCGCCAGGAATGTTTCACGGTTCAGCGAGCCCTGGCCGGTGGCCAGAACCAGCGCGCCGATCACGCCAAAGGCGGCGGCTTCGGTCGCCGTGGCGAAGCCCAAATACATCGATCCGATTACGAAGGTGACGAGCATGATGACAGGGATCAGGAAACGCGATTCCGCTATCATGGCCCCGAGCGACATGTGCGGTTCGGGAGGCGGCCGCTGGTCGGGCCGCAGATAATGCCAAGCCACCACATAGCCCATGAACAGGCTCGACAGCACCAGGCCGGGCAGTACGCCGGCCATGAACAGCTTGGAAATCGATTCGTTGATCGTCACCCCATAGACGATCAGCGTCAGCGACGGCGGGATCATCAGCCCCAGCGTCGCCGAGCCGGCCAGCGTGCCGATGGTCATGAATTCCGGGTAACCACGCTTGCGCAATTCCGGAATCGACATCTTGCCAACCGTGGTCAGCGTCGCGGCCGACGAGCCCGACACGGCGGCGAATATTGTGCAGCCGATGACGTTGGTATGCAAAAGCCCGCCAGGCAATTTCGCCACCCATGGCGCCAAGCCGCGGAACATATCTTCGCTTAGCCGCGTTCGAAACAGGATTTCGCCCATCCAGATGAACAGCGGCAGGGCGGTCAGCGTCCAGCTTGAAGACGAGGTCCAGATCGTCGTGATCATGGCGTCGCCCGCCGGCCGGTCGGTGAACAATTCCATGCCGACAAACGCCACGCCCAGCAGAGCCAGCGCTACCCAGACGCCCGAGCCCAGCAACAGGAACAGGACGAACAGGAATACACCGGTCAGTAAAAATCCGTCTTCCATGATTGTTCCCTATTCGACCTTGGCCGCGTCGAGAGCTTCTTCGCGGAAGTTTGTTTTGCCGGTGAAAATCAGACGGACCAGGTTGTCCCATAGCGCGACGGACACCAGAACGGTGCCGATCGCCATGGCAAGCTGCGGAATCCACAATTGCGTGGCATCCTGCCCCTGGCTTATGTCATTCAGTTTGTAAGACCAGTAAGTTCCCTTGATGGCGTACCGCGCGAAATAGGTGGCCAGCGCCGCGCCGACAAGCAGGCACCAGCCCTCGCCCCAGTGCCGCCAACGGCCCAGATTGTTCAGCAGCAGTCCGACACGAATATGCGCCCCGTGGTTCAGTGCATAGGGCAGCGCGAAGAAGGACGATGCCGCCATGCAGTAGCCCGCGTAGTTGGTCGAGCCCGGGGCCTGAAAGCCGAACCAGCGCGCCGCCATCTGCAGCACGATGATGCTCAGGATCGCGAGCATGAACATCGCGCCCAGCATGCCGGAGCCGAGATAAACCGCGTCGAGAATCTTCCGGAGTCTTGCGCCGATAGCCGCCATCGGTTTTATCCTGTGGGAGAAGAAGGGCAGGGGAGGCGGGCGGCGCGTCCTGAAAGAACGCACCGCCCCGTATTTCCCCGCTTTACTTCGCCTTGTAGGCGTCGACGATGGCCGCGCCCTGGGCGCCGGCCGCCTCGGACCACTCCTTGGAC
>JADFVY010000140.1 GCA_015222795.1 Pseudomonadota bacterium
ATCATGCGCTCGAAGGCCTCGTCGCGCGCCTCGCTCAACAGTTCCGTGTAGCCTTTCAATTCGCCGCCGACGATGTTCTTCAGCCCTGCCATCAGGTCGCGGCCGAAATGCTTGGCGCGAACCGTGCTGCCCTGGACGATGCCCAGATGTTCGCGGATGGCCTTGCCGGGTACGGTCTCCAGCGTTGATGTGATCATGTTCATGTCTCCGGTTAGGTGCGATGGTGCGGCGATAGTCCTACAAAACTATACAACGTAAGGTTAACGGCCCCCGGTCCATCTTGCCCGCCAGGGCCCTTCATGCGATTAAGGGAGCCGGAATCAGTGGGAGAACCAACCAAGATGATCGATCTCTATACCTGGACCGTGCCGAACGGGCGCAAGATTTCCATTGCGCTGGAAGAGATGGGCCTGGCCTATACCGCGCACGGCATCAATCTCGGCAAGGGCGAGCAGAAATTGCCCGATTATCTGAAGGTCAACCCGAACGGCAAGGTTCCCGCGATCATCGACCACGATACCGGCGTCCGCATGATGGAATCCGGTGCGATCCTGCTTTATCTCGCGCAGAAGAGCGGCAAGCTGATGCCGACGGGCGACAAATACTGGGAAGCCATGGAATGGCTGATGTGGCAGATGGGCGGGCTCGGGCCCATGCTGGGCCAGGTGCATCACTATAGCCATTACAACAAGGGCGTTTCCGACTATGCGGAAGACCGCTATCGCGCCGAGATGGACCGGCTCTATGGCGTAATGGACGAGCGGCTGGAAACCCGTGAATTCATCGTCGACGATATCTCGATCGTCGATTGCGCCTGCTTCCCCTGGATCGCCCGCTGGGACTGGCAGGAGCAGGATCTCGACAAATTCCCCAATGTGAAGCGCTGGTTCCTGATGATGGCCGCCCGCCCCGCCGTGCAGCGCGGCTATGTCGTCCCCAACGACAGCCAGACGATCCCGATACCGGATTGAGGGGCGTGGTTGCGCCGCTGTCTCAAGCTGAGTTCAGCGCCGCCCTGCGCCGCGTCTGCACCCATATGACGGCGCCGACGATCAGCGCGCCGCCCAGCAACTGTTCCATGCGCGGGGTGGCGCCGAACCACATGGCGACCGACACGCCGACGACCGGGGTCAGGTTCATGAACATGGCGGAGGACTGCAGCCCGTTATGGCGGACCCCGTAATTCCACAGAAAAACAGCAATGGAGGCGCCACCCAGCGCCGACCATGCGACCAGTCCGACCTCGCGGAGATCCGGCATCGGCGGCGACGGTTGCGTATGACCCATGGCCATAAGCACCAGATATGCGGCGAACACCCACAAGCCGGCGGCCGGCACCGTCAGCCCCGTGATACGCAACTGCGACATTCCCCGCATCCAGCGCTGCGCCGCCAGCGAGTACCAGGCCCAGCATCCGGCCGCGGCCATCAGAAGCGGTTCGCCGCCCTTGAACCCGATAGCGAGCCCGTCTTCCGACAGGTCCAGCATGGCCAGCGCGCCGCCCGCGAACGAGGCGAACAAGGCCGGCGTGATCCCGGGCGCCGGCGCCTCGCCGAATCCGAAGCGGGCGACCAGATTGGCGATGACCGGCGCCGCGGCCATGATGGCGATCGCGGTCACCGTGTCGGAATAGATGATGCCGAAATTGAAAAAGGTCACGAAGCCCGCGATGCCGCCGCCCAGCCACAGAATTCGCCAAACCGATACGTCGCGGGGCAGCAATGGCCCGGCCTCGGCCAGACGCAGCATCCCCAGCGACAGCGGAATCGCCAGGGCATAGCGCGCGACGTTTAGCGTGAAGGGGTCGTACTGGCGCAACAGCACGTCCAGCACCGGCAGCATCGAGCCCCAGAGCAGGACGGTTATCATCAATGCGGCGTTGGCCAGACCCACAGGCGTCTCCCCGTTATCGACCGGCGCCGGTCGTTTAATTTGGCAGGTTCAGGAAACGGCTGGGATGGATGTCTTTTACATTGTCTACCCAGCCCGTGACCGTCGGGGCGACAAGGTTGCGCGAGGCGTGGTTGTATAGCGGGACGACGGGATATTGCGAGATGGCCCGCTGGTGCGCCCGGTACAGGCCGATCGCCCGTTCCCGCGGGTTGGGTTGTCCGTTGGCGGCCTTGAAAAGCCGGTCGAATTCCTTGTCGGCGAAGGCGCTGTAGTTGAACCGTTCCTTGTCGGACAGGAAGAGTTCCAGCACCGCCATCGGGTCGTCGAAATCGGCAATCCAGCCGGCCCTTGCAACATCGAAGTCACCGATCCCAAGGTCGCCGTAATGGACGTTGTAATGGCTGCCATAGACGTCCGTTCGCACGCCGATTTTCTTCCACATCCCGGCGATCGCCTCGGCGATCACCTGGTGGGTCTCGCTGTTGTTGTAGTGCAGTGTGATGCGCAGGGAGTCACGCGCGCCGTAGCCTGAGTTATCCAGCAGATGCTTTGCTTTCGATCTTTTTTGCGACGGCGACAAGGGACGTTTGGGCGGGTAGGGGCTATCCCGATCGGGCTGCGCCGGCGCGCGCAAATTCGCCATGCCTTCGGGCAGCATGCCATCCGTCGGGATTTCGCCCCGGCCCAGCACATTCATGACCAGGCTGCGCGAATCGATTGCCAGGGCCAGGGCCTCGCGAACCTTTGGGTCGTCGAAGGGAGGGTTTTGCGTATTGAATACCAGATAATCGGTGGTCAGGGTCGGATGCAGCCGGACTATTTCGGGCGCCGTTTCCATAAGGCCGGCGATCCGGTCGCGCGGAATTCCCGACAGAATAACCAGCTCGCCGGAAAAGAATCTTTCCAGGGCGACCTCTCCATGTTCCACGATGTCATAGAAGATATTGTCGAGATTTACCGAGGCCGGATCGTAAAACCCCCAGTTTTTCCGCAATTTGACATGGCGTCCGGGCAGCCATTCGCCAAGAATATAGGCGCCGTTGCTAACCAATCGGCCCGGCCGTGTCCAACTGTCGGGGCCTCGCTCTATCAGGTCCTTGCGCAGCGGAAAGGCTGACGGATGGCTCAGCAGCGACAGAAAATACGGCGTCGGTTTCTCCAGGTCGAAAACCAGCGTGCGTTTGTTCCTGGCTTTCACGCCCAGCGTCGCCAAATCGCCGGCCTTGCTTGCATGCAGGGCCCGGGCCCCGGTAATTGGGTAAAACATCGAGGCGAATGGCGCAGATGACTGGGGCGCCAGCAACCGCTGGAAGGCATAGACGAAATCGCCGGCCACCAAAGGCCGGTTGTCCGACCATTTCAGGTCGTCCCGCAGTTTGAATACCCACTGCCGGCCGTCCTTTGCGGTGGTCCAGCTCTCCGCGGCGCCGGGTTGTGGCTGACCGGCGGCATCATCGACAACCAGCCCCACGAACAGGTCGGTCAGGATCGCCCGCTCCGCCGCATGGAAGGCGTATTGCGGGTCCAACTGTTCCGGCCCTTCCATGACGCCGCGATGCAGGTCACGCTCGATAATCTGGGCATTGGCCGGCCCGGCGGCGACCGCGAAAGCGGTGGCGGCGAGGATGATATATCCTGTTAATCCGTTGATGGTGAGTAGTTTAGGCAATGTGCCGCACCGTTCTTATTGCATTCATTCAACGCCGAACCCTAGCCGCCGCGAAGGTTTGCCGCAAGCCGATTTATGCTGGATTTCCCGGTTCGGCAGGCGCCAGGATTCTCACGGAATATTGAATGGACGCAGGCGAATTCGTTAACACTTGCATGTCAAAACATTCACAAATTCAACAGGCAAATTTTGCGAGGGGAAAATGGCGGTTAACATAAATGTGGGTGGCGGTCGTGGCCATGGTCGTGGGCGGCGGTGGTGGATCGACCTGTCCTCGCCGCCGGTCGAGGCGCATCAGACCGACAGCAAGGCAGGCGGCGTATTTTTGATTCTGTTTGCGCTGGCCTGGGGCGGATTTTCGACCGTGGGTCTGGTTTCGAAGCTCCAATCCGATGATGTCGGGCCGGAACTGCTCATCTTCCTCATTTTCCCGATTATCGGGATCGGGATGCTGCTGTTTGGCATTCACGGTCTTCTGTGGCGCCGCACCATTGCCTTCGACGGGCAGACCTTCACCGTCACCGAAAGCGGCCTGAAAGGCGCAAAAAGCTGGACCCAGCCCCTTTCGGCCTATGAGGGGGTGATGCAAAGCACTGAACGCGTAAGGACCAAAAACAGCAGCTATACGCTCTATAAGATCGACCTGGTTCATCCCGACCCCGACTACAAGGTCAACCTGTATACAAACACCACCGAGTCGGGGTTTCGGGGAAAATGGGAAGCCTATGCCCGCGATCTGAACCTGCCGGCATTCGAACAAGGCGAGGGCGGCATGGTCCGCCGCGCCGCCGCCGATCTGGATAAATCGGTGGGCGAACTGATCCGCGAGGGGAAGGTCGAGATCGACTACGACACGCTGTCTCAGCCAGCCGAGGGGGTGGCGGTGGATATCGAAGGCGATACCATTGCGATTACCCGGACCGGGCCAACGAATACCTGGTGGGGGTCGTTGATCGCGGTACTGTTCCCGCTGATTTTTGTCGGCGTCGGGTTTTTTGCACCCGATCTCCCCCTGTTCGGCCGCGTTATTTTCGGCGGCATGGGACTGCTGTTCGAACTGCTGTTCGTGATCGGTGTGTATCAGGATCTAACCACCCGGGTCAGGTTGCGGATCGGGCCGGATGGTGTGCGCCTCGTCAAGGTCGGTGGCGGTGGAGAGAGCAAGGGCAAATTCATTCCGGCCGCCGAGATCGAGGCGGTTACCCTGAACGGCAAGGACAATGAATTGCGCCCGGCGCTAGTCATTTCCAGCGATCGCAAAACTCTGCGCTTCGGCGCCGGCCTGCCGCGGACGACGCTGGAATTCGCCATGAACACCTTGTTGGCCAAGGTAGCGGAGACCGACCGATATCGGCGGTGACGTATGCCTGATACAGACCACTAGATAACAAAAGGGCCTCCGTCAGAGGCCCTTTCATCTTAACTGCCGGGTATACCGGCGGCGATGTTATCGCGCTTCCTTCGGCGGAATTCCCGTGCGATGGGAATTCCGCATCCGCTTGACTTCGCGCCGATGGTTCGCTCTTGCCGGCAAACCACCAGCTGAATGGCCGGGTGGACTGCTCCCGATCCGGTCAGGGATGGCTCAGGCGTTCGATTTCGTCTTTGAGCGCCAGTTTCTTACGTTTGAGGTCGTGGACGGCTATGTTGTCGGGTAAGGGGCGTCTCTCCTCCACCTCGAGGCTCTGTTCGAGGTTATTTTTTTTGTCCTGCAGCGTCTTTACGCGATCCTCAAGCGACATGGTGTCACTCCCTTTCAGTTAGTGGTCAAACTCCTTTAACTCAACTCCATGCCTCGCCAGTCCCGGAACCACCGCGCCGCGCCGCAACAGCGGCCCGCGCACAAATGATTCCGCGGCGAAGTTGACCTTCGCCGTTGGGGTGCCCCAACGGGCATCCGATTTTGGGTGGGTTATACAGATGTCGGCCAGATACGACATTGACGCTGATGTTACATTTTTTTTGCCCACCTGTCATCAGGCAAGCGATCACTTTTTCCAATTATCGGGTTTGGGGGCCACTGCATGCGGTTTGCGCAAGGGAAGTCAGCAGATCCTGGTCTCCGCCTGACAGTGACAACCCCACGGCGGCGATACAGTCCCCAAGGTTGGCGGATGCATCGGCGATCCGCACCGCCGTCCCGACGGCCAATTCGCGCTGTTTCGGGGCAAGGCCGGCGATGGACAGTTGCGCCGCATGCTCGGCTTCCAGCTCCAGCGCCTTCACCTTTTCGTGCATCGCGGCGGCGCCGGGCATTTCGTCACGTCCTTTGAGATGTCGGCGAATCGCTCGCAGGGGCTCGACGACATTGGCGCGCCAATCCACCGTCCCGTCGGCCAGCCGCCGCCAGTCCTCGTCCACCAGTCGCCCGCGCCCCGTGGCGCCGGTCCAGCAGGCAAACAGCAGCAGATTGACGTCCAGGCCATGGCGGTTCTGCAGATCCAGCAGAATTTTTTCGACGCCCGGGCGGCCATAAATATCCAGGGACCAGTCCCAAAACGGATGGTCGGGAAAATCCATTATCTAACTGTCGCCATCTAAGAGTCTGGCCCGAAATATGTTGCTGTTTTCATTGGCGTTCTCCGAGTCGAATGCAAGGCGCGGTCCGCGGGGCGATGCCGCGCATCGGCCAAGGGCCGCAACGCGGCAGTCGGCCGGCG